>NZ_CP156674.1:3600000-3900000 GCF_039851965.1 Pseudalkalibacillus hwajinpoensis
AGGTAATAATAAAGCGAGAGAGCGTATGATTGCTCAGTACAATATTGCTGGAGATGAAAAGAAGCTGGTAGTTGGAACGGATCATGCCGCAGAAGCTGTTACTGGGTTTTACACCAAGCACGGTGATGGTGCTTGTGATATAGCACCGCTCTTTGGATTAAATAAACGTCAGGGCCGTGCCATTCTTGAACACTTTGGAATGCCAGATCATCTTGTAGAAAAAGTTCCAACTGCAGATCTGGAGGATGACCGACCTGCACTTGCAGATGAGGAAGCACTGGGTGTAAGTTATAAGCACATTGATGATTACCTTGAGGGACGTGAAGTTCCTGAGGAGGCAGCCGAAATGATAGAAAGTCATTTCTTAAAGACGCGCCATAAGCGAAATATGGCAGCTACTATTTTCGATAACTGGTGGAAGTAGTGAAGGAAAGAGACCTGAATAAGGTCTCTTTTTTTGCGTATAAATAGGAATAGAACAGGATACTTAATGAATAAGTAAGCATGTGATGTGTTTCATCCATTCCACTTAAAAGGGGTAACGCTCATTGCGTGAGAGTGACCATCAATTCCAGAAGCTAATTCAACAGTTAAGTGAAGTATCAGGACTGAAACTTCCTATCCGATTAGAACGTTTCTTTCCTGGAGGACGAATGATTGGGGGGAAATATTCGATTGAGACGAATACGATTACAATCTATATCGAAGTAGTGAGAAAGCAATGTGTTTTATTGTTTGGTTCAGATGAGCGCGTACTAGATTATTTTGCAGTAATCGTTGCCCATGAACTTGGTCATGCTGCTGATCCATTTCTTCATGATCTAGCAAAAAGGCGAAAGACAGCTTCTACCTTGATCCAAAAGAAAGAGATTACGCTTTCGATTGAAGTAAATGCATGGAATTATGCAAGAAAATTAGTCCCTCATCTCTCGTCGGTTATGGATATTGTCATGGAACGTTCTCTCGAATTGCATAAATCTATACAAGTTAAATAAACAGATTATTCTAAAAATAATATACGAAATCAGATTACCTTGTTAGAATAGACAAAAGCCTATGCAACTTTAATAAAGGTGTGAAGGTAGTGAAGGTAATCAAAACGTATTATCCCAGGGTGAAAGCCATCGAACTGTTCATGTTTCTGGTGTATAGTATTGTCGTTTGTTTTGGCACACTGCTACTATGGTCAAAAGGTGATTTAACATTCGGAAGATGGCGTACGTTTATGCTCATAGGATTCATTTATGTTGCGTTTTGCATACTGCTGAGCTTTTGTATTAGAACCCAACGCATCGAACTAACAGAAAATGAGATACACCATAAGTTATTAGGCTTTAATCGTCGAAGTGTTTCCTTTTCTTCTGTTAAAACGGTTCGATTTGGAAAAGTAAACGGTTCTCCTGTTGTGGCAATTGAAAACAAAAATAATCAGAAGCTTACGTTTGTTCCATACATTCCTTTTGAAAAAGATTGGGAAGAAATTAGTTCCTATATTAAAGAGCGAAATCAATCAGTGACCATTTCCATTTGAAAAAGCACCTCGTTATTTGAGGTGCTTTTTTCATAGTATAGAAAATCGTTAGTTATTCTTACTTTTGACTTTCCGCTGGTTCTAGTGCTACAGCCGGGCCAAAAAACTCAAAGTGTATCTTTTCTTCTTTTACGCCAAGCTTTGTTAGAGATTCTTTTATAGCGCGCATAAAGGGAAGGGGTCCACAGAAATAATAATGCGTGTCAGGATCCATTGGAAGCGTTTCGTCAAGCCAATCTTTCTCTATATAACCTTCTCTGTTGAATAGACCGTCCTCCCTATCCTTATTCGTTGGGGTTTCATAACATACATAATAGTCGAGAGAAGGGTGATCAAGACCGATGATTTCATCGTGAAAAGCATGAACCTTTCCGTTTAACGCAGCATGAATAAATGTTGTTTTTCTATTCTGATTTAGACTACTTTTTAACATACTAAGCATCGGTGTGATACCAACACCTCCGCTAAGTAGAACAACTGGACTCGAATCGTCTTTCAAATAGAAATCTCCAGCAGGTGCTGTGATTTTTAAACGATCACCAGCATCGATATGTTCGTGTAAATAGTTTGAAACTACCCCATCCGGTTTAGACGGATTTGTTTCTTTTTTGACTGAAATTCGATAATAAGGTTTGCCTGGTGCGTCAGAAAGGCTGTATTGACGAATGTGAGTGAAGTCATCGTTTGGAATATCAACTGTTACGCTAATATACTGTCCTGATTTAAAAGGTGCGATAGCTTTACCGTCAGATGGGACTAAATAAAAGGAGGTGATAACATCACTTTCTTTTACTTTTCGATCAACAACAAAATTCCGTTCGTTTTCCCAGCCACCTGGCTGCGTTGCAGCTTCTGTGTACATTTCCTGTTCTACCTCTATGAATACTCCAGCGATAACACTATACGTTTCTTCCCATGCATTTAGAATGTCGTCAGTAGCGTCATCCCCGAGCACTTCTTTAATCGCAAGTAATAAGTACTTTCCTACAATAGGATAGTGTTCCGGCTTCACTCCGAGACTACGATGTTTGTGTGCAACCTGTTTAACGACAGGAAGAATGGCTTCTAACTGATCAATATTTTTTGCAGCAGCGTATACTGCGTTAGCGAGTGCTTGTTGTTGACGTTCCTGTTTTTGATTAGCATGATTAAAGATATTTAATAGCTCTGGATTATGTGTAAATAGCATGTTATAGAAAAGTTTCGTAATTTCAGTACCATGAACTTCTAAAGCAGGTACAGTGGACTTAATAGTGGCAATCGTTTTTGATGAAAGCATACGTAAACCTCCGGTTCATTAAAGATGTATTTAAAATACATCTTTATCGTATCGAGAACAAAAGATAAAAGCAATATGTTTTATACATCTTTAATGGTTTTGTCACAATTTACTGAGAGTCTATTCGTTCTTTATTAAAGTACAGGTGTGATAAAATAGTTTTATGAAGATCGGATTGAAATGGGGGAAGCTCATATGCGTTTAACAAACTACACAGACTACTCTCTTCGAATGCTGATCTATCTAGGCAGTATGAAAGAGGACAAACTAACAAGTATTCAAGAAATTGCTGATGCTTATCAAATTTCTAAAAACCACCTCATGAAGGTGGCGCATGAGCTTGGAAAAAAGGGATATATAGAAACGATACGTGGAAGAAATGGAGGCATGCGCCTATCAAAACTTCCAAAGGACATTAATATTGGAAAAGTAATAAGAAGCACAGAAGAGGACTTTAACCTTGTGGAATGCTTTGATAGTGAGCGCAATGCGTGTATTATAAGTCCGGCCTGTCATCTGAAACATGTCCTGCACGAAGCGCTTTCTGCCTACTTTGAAGTACTTGATGGCTATACACTGGCTGATCTGATTGTTAATGATCATAAACTCCGTCAGTTGTTATTTAAACATTAAATCACGTAGCACTTCTCTTGTGTGTTGAATACACTGACACTAGAGGAGTGTGAAAGTGATGGAATGGTTTGAAATCACAGGTATAGGTGGAGCTATCGCAATACTTACTTTCATCCGACTGAAATATGGGCGTCATTCTTCGCATCATCAACATTTGAGAGAAGAAGTTATGTTGGAGAAGTGGTCAAAAGAAAGAAAAATTGAAGATGATTAACCTTTAAACGCTTCTGGTTGCCAGAAGGCGTTTTTCTTTTTAAGATATAGAAATGACAATGGACAGACACAACCCGATAGGCGAATACATAAACTTAAGGTATAGTAGGAGCCCATTATCGGGAGGTGAGTATGTGTCTTTACTGGCAGCGCTTGCTTACATTTGCAAGGAAGTTCTTTTCTTTGTCTCTTTTGTGAAAAACAATGCCTTCCCACAGCCACTCTCAAGAAAAGATGAGAGAATGTATTTAGAATTAATGGCAGAAGGTGATGAAGACGCAAGAAATCGCCTGATAGAACATAATCTTCGCCTTGTAGCACACATTGTAAAGAAATTTGAAAACACAGGTGAAGATCCCGAAGATCTTATCTCCATTGGTACAATCGGTTTGATTAAAGCCATTGAAAGTTATTCCACAGACAAAGGTACAAAATTAGCAACCTATGCAGCAAGATGCATTGAGAATGAAATTCTAATGCATCTCCGTGCGCTTAAGAAAACGAAAAAAGACGTTTCTCTCCATGATCCTATAGGTCAGGATAAAGAAGGGAACGAGATTTCCCTTATCGATGTGCTTAAAGCCGAAACGGAAGATATTGTGGAACTAATCCAGCTTAATATGGAGAAGAAGATGATTTATGAATATATCCATATTCTCGACGACAGGGAAAAGGAAGTTATCGTTGGTCGGTTCGGGTTAAATCTGGAAAAAGAGCTAACTCAGCGTGAAATAGCAAGACAGCTAGGGATATCACGAAGTTACGTCTCACGTATTGAAAAACGTGCGCTAATGAAGCTATTTCATGAGTTTTATCGAAATAGGAAAGAAAAAGAGAACGGAGCATAACCCTACTAAATAAGTGGGGTTCTTTTTGTTTTTCTATTCACAGTAATCATACCAAACGGGTGAAAAAAAGTTTTTAAGAACGTATGATTGTATGGGAGTGAACATGTATGCTAAACGTTTTGAGGAAAGGACTACTCACTCAGTCACCAGTGGATATGATTTATTTATCAAAAAAGAATTCCATTTCGGAGCGAACTCTCACAGTGTATGAGATAAGCGGAGAAGAAGTTAAAGGATACTGTCCTTTAAGACGCAGTGTTCGAACATTTAAGATTGATCACATCTTATCAGTTTACCCTTCCATGGTACCTAGTAAAAGAAACTCATACTTGCTTGAAACGTTCCCGTTCTCCTTTTTAAAAAAATAGCTCCGAAGGTCTCCCTCCGAAGCTATTTTAAGGTTGGTCACTATTAGTTTAACACATAAAAGCAAAAAAGCAATAAAGTGTTTAATATTATTATGGAGAATCTAATAAAATGGAGGGAATGAGTGGAACCTTCCAAGAAATAGGCAACGGAAAACCCATCAGTTACTGCTTTGCTTCTTCATTTGTGTTGTAAGTAGAGAGAATTTCACGTGTCCAGACTTTATAACCTTCTCCATTGAGGTGAACTCCATCAAACGTATAATCTTTATTAAGTTGACCAAATTCTACTAACTTCGGGTACAAGTCTAGATAGTGATAGTCGTACAAAAGAGATAGATCCTTAATTCTTTCATTTAACTCTTGAATCACTGAATTATTAATGGGGTGACCCGTTAATGCAGTATTAACCGGAAATAGACTTTGCACGTAAACCTCTGTGTTGGGAGAACGAGTTTTTATCGTATCAAGTATTTGTTTATAATTTGTTTCAATTCTGTTAACTGACTGTCCAGCAATCACATCATTGAGGCCAATTAACAAATAAACTCGGTCAGGATTTGATTTTACAACTTCTTCCATTCGGTTTAGTACCCCGGTAGTTGTGTCCCCTGCGATACCACGATTTAATACCTCGTGATCACTGAGTGCTTCGCTCCACTCGAAGTAATCAGTCAGACTATCACCAAGGAAGATTGTTTCACTATCTTTATGAGTATAAGAATCATAAATACTTTTCTTCGTCTGGTAATATTTCGTATAATACGTAATGTTCTTCTTCCTGGATTCTGAATCGTTCTCTGGCATTTCATTTGCGTTTGTTCTTAGAAAATCAGTCTGATTTTCTGCAAGGGCAAGCAAAATAGCGAGAGACCCGGCGATAAATACCAGGATCCATGTTTTTCTTTTCAAACCAATCACACTCCTATAGATTACGATAGCCATTATACCCTATCTTCATCCAGGTGAAAGGGAAAAGTGCTTGTCATTTTGAAAAATAGTAAAAAAAAACCCTTGATTCAAGGGTTAAAGGAAAATGTTTGTTTTTTGTTTCAAAAAGTCAATGTCCTTATAATAAGCATCTTTTACAAGTAGGTTTGGTCCAAGGCACTTAACAGCTGGACAATGACAGCTGAGTGACTTCGCAATGTTACTTTCCTTCCATTTTCGATAGGCATCATTAAGGTTCGTATCATGTATATTTCCAAGTGGAGGAGTATCACCAAAATCTGTTACGATTATGTCCCCATCGAAAATATTCATATTTAAACGAGAGCGACCATCAGGGTCATTACGTACCGTTACATTTGGTTCAGCATATAGTCTTTCAAGCAATCTCAAATCTTCCGGATCAGAACTACATGGATAAAAAGGAAGGGTACCAAATAGCAGCCAAACATCCGGATCGCGGTGATCCAGGAGACGGTGAATACCTTTTCGAATTTCTTTAAGTGAGGCAATATCTAAATCAGATGCAAAATCTGAAGGATACATAGGATGGATTTCATGACGTTGACAGCCCATCTCTACAATTTGTTTGTGTATATTCTCAATGTTAGGAAGTGTTCTTCGATTGATCATCGTTTCAGCTGATACAATCACCCCCTGTGAGGTTAAGTCTATTGCGTTCTCTACCATACGATGGAAATAAGCTTCACGTTGAGCAATTGATGGTTTTCTATCCATAACTGCGAATCCGATATCTGTAAAATCTTCAATGCTTCCGTAGTTGTGAGAAATATGAAGAACATCAAGATAAGGAAGAATCAGATCATACCGTTCTCGATCGAGTGTTAAATTGGAGTTGATTTGTGTCCTTGCCCCTCTACGATGGGCATATTCGAGAAGTGGTGCCACATATTGTTTGACTGATTTCATTGAAAGCATCGGTTCACCGCCAGTGATACTCAACGCTCGTAGCTGTTCTACTTCATCAAGACGCTCAGTTAGAAGCTCTAAAGGAAGTGGGGACGGATCTTTAGGTTGTAGTGTATAACCGACTGCACAGTGTTCACATCTCATATTACAGAGCGTAGTAGTTGTTAGTTCAATATTAGAAAGAACCATGCTTCCGTGTTCTTCAACGTCCATATAAGCTTCCCATGGGTCATAGGTAGGTGTAATAGTTTTCATTATTGATGTCATAGGAATCGACCCCTTTATGTATATAGGTGGCTCAGTGCCTTCTTTCATTGTAGAGCATTGGTGAAGAGATGAACAGCAGCAGGAATGAATTTAGAAAACTCCGCAAATCCCCATACAATTTTGGCTAGCCATTCATAGACTGTATTATCTAGCAGATTGATGTAGTAGGAGAGAAGGAGGGGGAGCATGAGTTACGGCTATGGATGTGGATACCCATACCCATATGGTTACCCGGGCTATGGCGGTGGATATTTTGCATTAATCGTTATATTGCTTGTGTTGTTGCTTGTGATTGGTGGAGGCTATTACTATTATACGAACCATTATAATAAGTACAGGTAGTCTAATTGGGCTATCTTTCTTTTGTTTGGATAAGTTCGTTATCCATAAAAAAAGCAAGCACAAAGGATTAACCTTTTGTGCTCGCTTTCTTTTGTTTTGCTTTATCAAGATCATCTCTCGTCGTCTTCTCCCATAAAGGTACGCCTTTCTGATAGGCAGCTCTGGAAATCATATGGCCGGAGACTGGTGCTGTCATCAAGATGAAAATAATTCCAAGAATCAGTTTTCCGCTAACCATTTGCGCCTCAAAAATGAAAAAAAGAAACGCAGCAATCAAGATGCCGGCTACACCAAGGGTCGCACTCTTAGAAGCAGCATGAAGACGTGTATAAACATCTGGGAGTCTGAAAACTCCCAGCGCTCCAGAGAAAAGAAAAAACGTTCCGATAAGCATAATGATGCTAATCACGACTTCTTTCAATGATAACACCCTTTTCTAGAAATTTAGCAATAGCTACTGTGCCAATGAAAGCAAGAATCCCGATCAACAGGATAATATCGTTAAAATACGGGGTTTCAAGCTTGATTGCCAGAATACCTGCTATTGCCATCAGGTTAATACCGATTGTATCCAGTGCTACAGCACGATCTGGATTAGATGGCCCTTTGATTGCACGATAAAGAAGAAAAAGGGTAGAGATGGCAATAACAACAATACAGATCGTTGAAACGGTTGATAATAACGATGTCATCTCGTCACCTCCATGATCGCTTTTTCGAATGTGCCTTTAATCTCTTTAATGACTTCGTCTGCATCTGGTGCGTCCATCGCATGCACGTAAATATGCATATTATCAGAAGCAACGGATACAGAAAGTGTACCAGGTGTTAATGTAATTAAATTTGCAAGCATTGTGATTTCCCAGTTAGTTCTTACGTCAATTGGTACAGCAATGATGCCTGGTTGCATATTGAGTTTCGGACTATAGACAAGTTTAACCACCTGTATGTTGGCCATAATCAATTCTTTTATAAAAAGGAACAGTAATTTAGTAATTGACCAGAGACGATAGAAGTAGAATCGATCCGGTATAAATCGCTCCATTAAGAGAAGCAATACAATCCCAAATAAATAACCAACAAAGAAAGTACTAAATGAGTAGCTTTCAAAGAGAAACATCCAGAGAACGGCAATAATGAGATTTATTATGATTTGAATTGGCATGCCATCTACTCCTTCATTACCGAGTCAATATAGTTAGCTGGATCTATCATCTGATCTGCTATTGTTTGAACCGTTGGATAAATGAGCTCAGCCCCAAGTCCGAGCAGAATCGTGAACATTAGAAGAAACGCAGCGGGCAAAATTTTTCCTTTAACGGGATTAACTTGTGGAACTTCTTTTTGCTTCGATTCACCCCAGAATCCGTTAATAAAGATGCGAATCACGGATAAGAGAATAAGCAAACTTGTCACAAGGCCGATAATAGCGAGCACGTAATGTCCTTCCTCGAATGCTCCGCGGAGAATCAATAATTTACCTATAAATCCACTGAACGGCGGGAGGCCAGCCAGTGCCAGTGTGGCTATGAAGAAAAGCCAGCCAAGAAGAGGCTGATGTTTAATAACCCCTCCCATTTTTCTTAAGTCAGAAGTACCTGCATAAGCGACCATCGCCCCAACAAGGAAAAAGAGGGCCGCTTTAATAATCATATCGTGAAGCAAGTAGTATACCGTACCAGCCAGTGCAGTAGTCGAGAATACTCCGAGACCCATGATCATATAGCCTACCGCTGGAATAATGTTATACGCGATAATCAGCTGAACATTATTAGTGGAAAGTGCCCCAATTACTCCGAATACGAGTGTAAATCCTGCTAAGACGAGTAAAATCTGATGTGTAAAGGTCAGATTATAGACAAAAATCAGCGTAAATACTCTTAGTATAGAATATACCCCAACTTTCGTAAGTAACGCTCCAAATAGTGCCGAAATGACGGTAGGTGGCACCGTATATGATTTCGGTAGCCAGAAATATAGCGGGAAGAGCGCGCCTTTCGTAGCAAAAACGATTAGCAACAGGATAGCAATCGTTGTTAATATACCGTCCTGTTGAACCTCACCTACTCGTTCGGCAAGCTGTGCCATGTTTACTGTTCCAACAACAGCATAAAGGAATGACACAGTCGTAACAAACAGGATAGATGAAAACAGGTTGATAATAATGTATTTGAAAGACTCTCTAAATTGTTCTTTCGTACCACCCAGAACAATTAAACCATAAGAAGCAATGAGGAGAACCTCAAAGAATACGAATAAGTTAAAGAGATCTCCGGTTAGAAAAGCTCCGCTAACCCCGGTAATTAATAACTGAAAGAGAGGATAGAAATAGTATCGCTCTCTTTTTTCATCTAGAGAATTAAAAGCATAGAATGCACATGCAACCGAGATGATGTTTGCTGTTAAAACAAGAATCATGGCAAGAGGATCAGCTACCAGAACAATTCCATAAGGAACCGCCCAATCGCCTGCTTTAAGAACAATAGTTCCGTTCTGAACTACATTATATGTGATTAGTGAGACAACAATCAGATTTACAATCACCATGATTCGTGTTATCAATCGAACAAGTGGCAGCCGCTTATTAAGAAATACAAGAAAAATTCCTGTTAATAGTGGCAGTAGAATTGGTAGTATAGCTAAATTACTCATGATCGTTACCCCTCAACTTCTCCATATTATCGGTACCGTTCGTCTGATATGTCCGATACGCTAACACCAGAAGAAATGATGTCACACCGAAGCTAATGACGATGGAAGTCAGGATAAGTGCCTGCGGTAGCGGATCAACATAGTTCGATACGTCTTCAGTTAATACTGGAGGCTTTCCACGGTTCAACTTTCCCATCGTGATAATAAAAAGGTGGGCTCCGTGTGATAAGAGCGCTGTACCAATGACAATTTTAAGAATTTGTTTTTGCAGGATCATGTAAACTCCTGCAGTGAAGAGCAACCCTGCAAGCACTGACATAATGATTTCCATTAATCATTCCCCTCCTTCTTGCCAGGACGTAATTTAATCATGGTGAAGATCCCGAGTGCAGCAAGTCCAAGCACAAGGATTTCAAGCATCGTATCTAGACCACGAAAGTCAACAAGGATAACGTTAACGATGTTATCTCCTCCACCGAGCTTGTAAGAGTTCTTAATAAAATAATCTGAGATTGGTTCAAATAGCTTTGTGCTATGTGAAGCAATACCGATCATTGTGACGAGCACACCAACGGAGATAGAAATGATCCAGTTGACGACGTTCGTACGTTTAGGAAGCTTCTCTTTACTGAAATCGGGCAGATGATAGAAGCAAAGTAGAAATAGTGCAACTGTAACAGTCTCGACAATAAGCTGCGTTAATGCAAGGTCAGGTGCACGGAAGAATACGAATAAGAGAGATAATCCATATCCAACAATACCAAGTACTAGAATGGCGGCGATGCGGTTTTTCATAAAGATAGTCCCAATTGCCGCAACAGCCATAACAATGGCAATTAGCACCTCAGGAACTGCGATTGGCGCTAAGTCATCAAATGCGATTTTGAAACCACCTGTCGCGCCCAAAGTAATACCGACAAGTGCTATGAAGAAGATTAAAATGTAGATCATGTAATGTCTGAGTGACCCTGTCATATAGACATTAGTCACCCTTTTTGATCCATTGATCAAGCCATTGATAATTCCGTCATATGCTGTTGCTGCAGATAATTTACCAGGTATTACGTCATAAGATCGAGCCCATTTCGTTCGTGTTAAATAGAAAGCGGTACCGAGTATAAGGACTGCCAGGCTCATATAAAGCGCAATTGTATCAAGTCCGTGCCAGAATTTAATGTGTGTAGTAATTGCTTCGCCAGTAATTGAATCAACCATTGGAGAAAGCAGTGCATTTCCAAAGAGGTTTGGAACGAAAGCAATCACAATAATGAGCAAAACAAGAACAATAGGTGAGAGCAACATTCCTATTGGTGCTTCGTGCGGCTGCTTCGAAAGCTTGTCGCGCTGCTTCCCAGTAAATGTACGGAAGAAAAGCATAATGGAATAAACAAAGGTGAAAATACTTCCGCCTACCGCTAAATAAGGAAAGAATGGTGAAACAGCTTCCACGATTGTTGATGCATCCTCGAAATGAAGAGACGATTCAAAGAACATCTCTTTACTTAAAAAGCCGTTCAGAAATGGAAGCGGGAACCCGGCCATCGAGAAAGTACCGAAAAAGGCTAACGTAGCAGTGATTGGCATAAATGTGAACAATCCACCAAGCCGACGAATGTCACGTGTGCCAGTCTCGTGATCGATAATACCTGCTACCATAAATAGACTTCCTTTAAAAGTAGCGTGATTTAGAATATGGAACACAGCTGCAAGTACAGCTATTTCTGTTCCGAAACCGAGCATGGCCATAATCATTCCAAGCTGACTGATTGTCGAATATGCAAGGATGGCCTTCAGGTCTGTTTGTCTGACAGCCATGTATGAGCCCCAGCAAAGAGTTAATAGCCCAAATCCACTTACGATTAAAAAGAAGAGATCTGTTCCTGCGAATACAAGGCTTAACCTTGCAACAAGATATATTCCCGCTTTAACCATTGTTGCTGAGTGCAAAAAGGCACTAACAGGAGTAGGTGCTTCCATTGCGTCTGGAAGCCAGGTATGGAAAGGGAACTGTGCTGATTTAGTAAAGGCCCCAAGTAGAACCATCACAAGAATGAAAGGAAAAAGGGGTGACTCGACTATAAGTCCAGCATTTTCGATTATTCCTCTAATACTTGACGTTCCAGTAATGTCTGCCATTAGCAAGAAGCCACCAAGCATAGCAAGACCACCAAATACAGTAATCATCATCGATTTAAGGGCACCGGATGTCGATTTCTCCCTTTGATACCAGTAACCAATAAGAAGGAATGATGAAATACTTGTTAGTTCCCAGAAGGTGTAAAGAACGAAAAGATTATCCGATAACACCACTCCGAGCATGGCTCCCATAAATAATAGGAGATAAACATAAAAATGGCCAAGTTTTTCGGCTTTGTTTAAATAGTAAATGGAATATAGTACAACCAGTGAACCAATCCCAGTGATCAAAAGCGCGAAAAACAGGCCAAGACCATCGATGTAGAATGAAATGTTAACGCCGAGAGAAGGAATCCACTCAAACGTTTTTAGTGTATGTACGCCCTGTAAAACACCGTTGATAAATGATAGAAAATACCCGAATAATATAATCGGAACTACTAGTACAACCCATCCTAAATGAACCTGTTTTACGCCCCGATAAATCAACGGGATGAAAAACGCTGCCAGAAAAGGTAGCAAGACAGCTGCATGAAGCATTCTACAAAACCCTCCCTACTAATGCTCAATATGATAAAAGTTCAAATGAACTCATATTGCAATAAATCAATTGTAATCAAAAACTCCCTCATTTATCAACTTTTCATGTTTGAAAATAAAACTTTCTCGTATAAGTTTTCCATTCCTCGCCGATTCTATTTGCGAAAGGAGGAGGCACATGATAAAATCCATTTCTATACTTTTAACGGTGATCACTGTACTTACTGGCTGTCAATCAATCTATCAGAACGAGGAGAAGTCACCATTTGCCCCTAGAGAATACTACCGCTCAATTGACAGAGTTAAACCAATTGGCGCGGCTATATTTAATGAAGTTGAAGTTCGAAATGCAGTAGAAACCCTGAAGGACAAAATAAAGAATGAGCCTTCGGTCAAGGACGTGATCGTGCTGACTCACAATGGCCAGGCCGTCGTAGCTTTAAAACCATATGCTTATCAAAGAAACAATGTAGACCCTTTACTTTACAGCAAGTGGTTTAAGGAAGAGGGCATTGCGGCAGTTCTCCTTACTGAACCAGCTCAGTATCGCAAAGCGAAGCGAATAAAGGATGTCGAGGAAGTGAGCAGAGAGGAATGGGAGACAGAATGGGGTCATTATTTTAGTGCTGAATAAACAAAAAAGCCACCCCGATATGTTCAAGGCTGGCACAAGCTAAATTCCAATTAAAGTAACTCGCTTATCTAGACATCGTCGTTCAATTTCTCGTTGAATCAATCCAATGAATTCATTGCTTAATTTCAGTTCTTTCGCTTTAACATATGATTCAATTAATAAATCATCTGATAACTTTTCCAAGATTAAGCACCTCCTGATTAAGGTTCTATAAGCCGAATATTCCGCATATAATCTATGTGGATCTTTTATTTGCAGTTAGCGTATCACGGATACCTGGATGGAACAACCGTTCCGTTATCCACAGTTAAAAGTGGATAATTTGTGGGTATAGTGTTTATAGACAAAGTATTCACGTTGATTTGTTGGTTAAAAATGTGCATAAAGTTATCCACAGCTTTTGGAAATATCAGATTTTGTCGAAAAATTTTAGTATCCGATCTAATATTCTTATGCTTTGGGTCTAATATTGTAGTTGTACGCCGCGAAAATATTGATACAATAGGAATGTCACAAACAGTAGGAGTGTTGTTATTTGCTAAGTACGATGTTGCCAAACGAGCATGTTCGGGATATTTTTCATATAAGTCCCAGTATGCTTAAGGAACGAGGAGTAAAGGGAATTATAACTGATTTAGATAATACACTTGTGGAGTGGGACAGGCCAGAAGCAACGCCTGAACTTATGAAATGGTTTAAACAAATGAGTGACGAGGGCATTCTTGTTACAATCGTTTCGAATAATAATAGAACAAGAGTTGAAAAGTTCGCTTCTCCTGTAGAGATACCTTTTATATATGAAGCAAGAAAGCCGATGACAAAAGCCTTTCGAAGAGCATTAAAAGACATGAACATTAAAGCAGAAGATGCTGTTGTCATCGGCGATCAAATTTTTACAGATGTCGTTGGGGGCAATCGTTTGGGCCTTCACACGATCTTAGTTGTACCAGTAGCAAAAACGGACGGATTTTTCACGAAATTCAATCGCAGGATGGAAACTGTATTTCTTGCATGGATGAAGCGTAAAGGGAAGATAAAGTGGGAGGAATAAGGTTGGAAAATGAAGAAATTATTTGCGCCGGTTGCGGTGTTCATATTCAAATAGAAGATAAGGAGGCACTTGGTTTTACGCCACCATCTGCACTTAAACGCGATGTGATTATTTGCCAGAGATGTTTCCGTTTAAAGCATTATAATGAATTACAGGATGTCTCACTGACAGATGATGATTTCTTAAAGATCTTGAATGAAATTAGTCAGACCGACGCTCTTATAGTTAAAATCGTTGATATCTTCGATTTTAATGGTAGTTGGCTCCCTGGTATTCAGCGGTTTGCGGGCACTAATCCGGTTCTTCTTGTGGGTAATAAAGTCGATTTACTCCCGAAATCTGTTAACCAATCCAAGCTTGTAAAATGGATGCAAACAAGTTCTAAAGAAAATGGATTAAAGCCTGCTGATGTGATGCTGATGAGTGCGTCTAAAGGTGATGGCGTAATGAAAGTTGCTACTGAAATCGATAAAATGAGAAATGGAAGAGACGTTTATATTATAGGGTGTACTAATGTTGGGAAATCTACGTTTGTAAACCGCCTCATCAAGGAATTTGGTGGAGACGAAGAACAGATGATCACAACAAGTCAGTTCCCAGGAACTACGCTTGACTTGATTGACATTCCACTTGATGATGGAAATACGCTATATGATACGCCAGGGATAATTAATCATCATCAAATGGCTCACTTTGTGACCGCTGAAGAACTAAAGATCATTAGTCCGAAGAAAGAAATTAAGCCTAAAGTGTTTCAGCTAAATGAAGGTCAGACTCTTTTCTTTGGAGGGCTCTCACGTCTTGATTTTGTAGAAGGCGGTCGTCAGTCCTTTATTTGCCATGTTTCGAACGATCTTTATATACATCGAACAAAGATTGAAAAAGCTGATGAACTATATGAAGAACATTTAGGTGAGCTTCTTTATCCACCAGGAGACCAGTCCAAAAAAGAACTTCCAAAGCTTGTTAGTCATGAGCTTAGAATCAAAGAAGAGAAGATGGATATTGTGTTTTCTGGTCTTGGATGGGTCACAGTTTCCGGAAAAGGAACAACCGTTAAGGCTTATGCACCGGACGGTGTAGGAGTATCGATACGAAAATCGCTTATCTAGGAGGTCGTAAATGGGGAAACTATACGGGCTAATTGGTCATCCAATAGGCCATTCAATGTCACCAATCATGCATAACCGTGAATTTATGGAACTGGGGCTTTCACATCATTATCATGCATTCGAACTTTCGCCTGAGCAGCTCGAAGATGGTGTAGAAGCAATGAAAATGCTAGATATTCAAGGGTTTAACGTTACAATTCCTCATAAAGTAGCTATTATGCCACTGTTGGATGAGGTGGAACAAGAGGCTTTAGACATTGGCGCTGTAAACACGGTTTACAAACGGGATGGTAAGTATGTTGGAACTAATACAGATGGTAGAGGCTACTTGATGTCACTCCTATCTATGACTGGAGAAGAGAGTCTTAAGGAAAAGAATGTTCTAGTCATTGGCGCAGGTGGTGCTGCAAGAGCTGTATCTGTTTCCATTTCTCATTCTGGTGTTAGATCATTAACAATTGCCAATCGCACGCTCGAAAAGGCAGAGGAGTTAAGCAACGTTTGTGCGAGGTATTCAGAGACGTATGCGATCACACTTAAAGAAGCAGAAGAGTCTCTCGGAAACTATGATATTGTTATCAATACGACTTCTATCGGTATGAGCCCCCATTTAGACCGTATACCACTGTCGGTAGATAGATTGAAACCAGGTACGGTTCTCAGTGATTTAATTTATAACCCACTTGAAACGCAGTGGATGAAGCTAGGAAAAAAACAGGGTGCAGTAACTGATAACGGAATTTCTATGTTCGTAGAGCAGGGCGCTCTTGCATTTGAAATTTGGACCGGTGCTTCTCCTGATCGACAACGTATGAGGAAAACAGTTTTAAAGGAGCTAGGAGGCTAACTATGTTAACAGGTAAACAGAAGCGTTATTTACGTGCGAAGGCCAACCGAATGAACCCGATTTTTCAGGTTGGAAAAGGTGGCGTAAATGAAAATATGACGAAGCAAATTGAGGAAGCTCTTGAAGCAAGAGAACTGATTAAAGTGAGCATCCTTCAAAATTGTGATGAAGATCGCAATACGGTAGGTGAACAATTATCGAGTGAAACAGGTGCAGAGCTTGTACAAATCATTGGAAATATGATTGTACTTTATAAAGAATCCGAAGAGAATAAAGAAATTATCCTTCCATAATGACTGGCGAGAAAAGAATGAAAGTCGGTCTGCTTGGTGGAACATTTGATCCGCCTCACCTTGGACATTTGACGGTAGCACAGGGAGTGCTTGAGGGGTGTCAGCTTGATGAAATTTGGTTCGTACCAAGTCACCGTCCTCCTCATAAAAGTGGAACGGACATTACAGAGAACCACCATCGAGTTGAAATGGTTCAGCGTGCAATTCATGGAAACCCACACTTCAACATTTCTTTAATTGAATTCGAACGGAATGAACGTTCTTATACAATTGATACAATAGAAATATTAAAAGCGGATTATCCGAAAATTGATTTCTATTTTATTATCGGTGGAGATATGATTGAGGACCTTCCAAACTGGTATCGAATTGACGAGCTGTCAGAGATGATTTCTTTTATTGGGGTTAATCGTCCTGGTTATACCCCAGATAAAGAGCAGTATAGGGTTTCTTTAATTGATGTCGCGCAGATTGATGTATCTTCTAGTGCCCTTAGAAAAGGCTTGAGTGAGGGAAAGAGTGGAAGGTACTTACTTCCTGAGTCTGTTCGTATTTTTATTGAAGAGAAGGGATTATATGAATCGAGCTGAAGCATTAGAGCTAGTGAAGCCACATTTAACCGAGCATCGCTATATTCATACGATCGGTGTGATGGATACAGCGGTCGAGCTAGCGGTAAAATATGGTGCAAATCGTGAGAAAACGGAACTTGCATCTATTTTTCACGATTATGCAAAGTTTCGTCCGAAAGATGAGATGAGAGAAATCATTGCTGAAAATAATTTTCCTGAAGATTTATTGGATCACTCTTCAGAACTCTGGCATGCACCAGCTGGAGCTTTCCTTGTTAGAAAAGAAATTGGAATTACCGATGAAGAGATACTTAATGCGATAACGTATCATACTTCAGGGCGTCCCGATATGACCCTGATAGATAAGTGTGTGTTCATTGCAGACTATATTGAACCAGGAAGGACATTTCCGGGCGTCGATGAGGTTAGGGAAGTTGTTCAACAAGATATCGATCGCGCTATTGCGTTGTCTCTCAGGAATACTGTGCAGTTTTTGATGAAAAAGAATCAGCCTGTTTATCCGGCGACATTCTATACGTATAACAGCATTGTAATAGCACTAAAGCCTGAGAAGAAAAGGAGGAAACGAAATGAATGAGAAACAAATGGTGACCCTTGCTGCAAAAGCGGCTGATGATAAACGTGCAGAAGATATTGTCGCACTTAATATGAATGGTGTTTCGTTAATTGCGGACTATTTCTTAATTTGTCATGGTAACTCAGAGAAACAGGTTCAAGCTATCGCGAAAGAAGTGAAAGATCAGGCGTTTGAACAGGGAATGGAAGTAAAGCGTCTTGAAGGGTACGACCAGGCTCGCTGGATTTTAGTCGACCTTGGATCAGTTATCGTGCACATTTTCCATAAGGACGAACGTAATTATTATAACCTTGAGAAACTCTGGGGCGATGCGCCACACATATCCCTGGATGAAATTCTAGCATAGTATGCTTTCATATGAACGTTTTTCTTATGTTTATGACCGTTTAATGGAAGACGCTCCTTATGATGAGTGGGCGAAACTCGTGATGAATGAAAGAAAAGCGGGGAAAGTACTTGATCTGGGGTGTGGTACTGGTGAATGTTCCATTCGCCTTGCCGAAGCAGGTTACGACGTCACAGCTGTTGACTTATCGGAGCACATGCTTTCTGTAGCTCAGGAGAAGGCGATCGCAAGTAAGTTACCTATCCAATTTATTCAGCAGGATATGCGTGAGCTTGAAACAGGAGATTTGTATGATGTTGTAACCATTTTTTGTGATTCATTGAACTATGTTACAGATCGTGAAGGGGTGCAATCGGTTTTAAATCGGGCTTTCACTCATTTAAAACCTGGTGGGGTTTTACTCTTTGATGTCCATTCCCTTTATAAGATGGACCATTTATTTATTGGTCAAACGTTTGCTGACAATCAGGAGGACGTATCATATATATGGCATAGCTTTGCCGGGGAAGAATCAGGTGCCGTAGAGCACGAGCTCAGTTTCTTTCTCGAAAATGAAGATGGTCTTTATGAACGCTTTGACGAAATACATCTTCAACGTACCTTTGAGATTGATGAGTATATAACGTGGTTATCTTATTCGGGATTTACAGCTCTCTCCATTACTGCTGATTTCACTGAGGAAGAGCCATTTGATTCGGCTGAGCGCATTTTTTTCAAAGCGTTTAAGCCACAAAAAGGTTGATTTCAAGTGAAATCAACCTTTTTACTACTTTACAGAAGGGTTTATGAAATATTGTAGAGAATAACTTATATACACGATTAATTTTGTCTCGATTCCTCTTTAAACTGCACAGTAATTCCTCTTCGATCCTCATCAAATTTTTTATGAGTTCTTTTAATTAATTTGTTAAACATGTCTCCAGTTTCTTTTTCTAGTACGTTTAATCCTTCTCCGGTTACTCCTCCTTTAACGCTTACTTTCTTTTGGAGCGTTTCTAATGAAAAATAATCCTTCTCAAGTAATTTACCCATCCCAATTAGCATTTCTGTCGCTAGAACAGTTGCCTGTTCCGTAGATATTTCAGTTTCCGCGACGGCTCCTTCAATAAATTGTTGAATTAAAAAGCTAAGGAATGCAGGTCCGCAGCTAGCTATGTCGGACGATACTCTTGTGACTTCTTCATCTGTTTCGATTGGAGTTGAAATTTGGGACATGAGATAGAGTAACTTCTCTTTATTTGACTCTGAGCAATGGCTTCCAAAAGTCACTAATGAGGCGCCACTTAGCGCTCTGTTTGTAATGCTTGGGATCGCTCTGGCAACGTCACACGAAACGAAAGCTTCGAGTTCACTTACTTTAATCGGACTCGTGATCGAGACAACAAGGTGGTTCTCTCTTAAACTTGGACGGATTCGCTTCAGCAATGGGAAATATTCATGTGGTTTTACACAGATAAAAAGAATGTCAGATCGGCAAACGACTTCCTTCGCATTTTCTGCCAAATAAACAGCAGGATACTGCTTTTTCAATGCGGATGCCTTCTCGATAGAGCGATTTACAATTGTGAGATGGGAAGGTTTCACGGCGCATGAATCAATAAAGGAAGAAATCAGAATTGTTCCCATATTGCCAGTACCTATAACACCGATATTCAATCATCTTCCCCTCCTTCCATACTCATTTCTCATACAAACATATGTAAGAATACTACATTATATGTTTACCACGTCGAAACATTCGAAAGGATAACAATGGAATGAAGTTTACCAAAAGCTTTACAGCTCGTGAAAAAGGGTTGCTTATGATCGCAATAGCAGGAATAGTACTCAGTATTTTTCTATATATTGATCCTCTAAAAGCTGGTAAGGAGGAAGCGATGTTTGTACAGCAGGAGCTTGGAGGAGACAAGGAAGAATCTGCTTCAAACTCAAAGGTAATAGATGAGGAACCGGACGCAGATTTCGTTATGGTAGATATCAAGGGGGCGGTAGCAAGTCCTGGTGTTTATGAGCTTCAAACCACAGGACGAGTGAAAGGTGTTATTGCAAAGGCTGGTGGATTTATAGGAGATGCCGACCAGTCAAAACTCAACCTCGCCGGAAAAGTTGTGGATGAAATGGTTATTTACGTTCCTGTGGTTGGAGAATTGACCTTGCCTCCTCAAGGTCTTCAGGTAGGAGAAAGTGATCTGATTTCAATCAATACAGTCGATAGCAGTCAGCTGCAGGAGCTACCTGGAATAGGCCATGCAAAATCCGAAGCTATTATTCAATATCGTGAAGAAAATGGGGGATTCAAAGTAATTGAAGACTTGCAAAAGATAAGTGGCATTGGCGAGAAAACGTTTGAGAAACTAAAAGATGTTATTACGGTAAAGTAAGAGAGATTGACGAGACGACGTGTTTCGCTCAAACTAATAGAAGATAAAACATTGGGGGGGAAATCCATGGATCGAATTTCGTGGGATCAATATTTCATGGCGCAAAGTCATTTGCTTGCGCTAAGGAGCACGTGTACACGGTTAACGGTTGGAGCTACGATTGTAAGAGATAAACGAATGATCGCCGGCGGTTACAATGGTTCTGTATCAGGCGGAGTCCATTGTATAGACGAAGGATGCTATGTGATTGACAATCATTGTGTTAGAACCATCCACGCCGAGATGAATGCTATTATCCAATGTGCTAAGTTTGGGGTCCAAACAACAGGCGCTGAGATCTATGTCACTCATTTTCCGTGCCTTAATTGCTGTAAAGCGATTATTCAGGCCGGGATTAAAACGGTGATTTACGCAGCTGATTATAAGAACCATCCTTATGCGGTTGAATTGTTTCAAGATGCTGGCGTTACCGTACGTCAGGTAGAGCTTGAGGAGATGATTCTGGAAACAAACAGTCAGGAAAAGCTTGATTTAACGGCTGATTTACTTTCTAAGCTAACGGATGCTGGTTTAGATCCTGAAGAAGTGAAGCCGTTATACGAAAAAGCTTCTAAACTGTATAGCAAAATGTAATGGCAGGGATGCTCTGGATTTTAGCAGTTTCTGCATTGATTGGCGTGGCAAGTACAGCTTCTTTCCACGCTGTTTTTTTCGAGTAATTACTATAGATGGCGATCATCTCACATTTGAACTGAAGACTTCGGATGAGAAGCTACTGGCGAATTATTACATCAGTTCTGAAGCAGAAAAAGCTGCCTTGCAGCAGCTAAAGGTAGGCTTAACGTGTCAGTTCTCCGGTGAAATTGAATCGCCATCTCCTTTTCGTGTTCCATCTCTCTTCGATTATAAGCAATATCTTTACCATAAGAAAATCCACTGGCTTTATACTCTACTAATGAACCGTTATGTGAACAGGAAGATCTCTCATTAATATTGAAAATTCAGCAGCTCAGGCAACAAATCCTTACTGATATTATTGAAGAGTATCCACAAGACCTGCAGGGCATTGCGGCATCCCTTCTCATAGGTGATCGGAGCTTATTACCATCAGATATTGAGGAAGCTTATCAGGATCTTGGGTTAAGCCATGTTCTTGCTGTATCCGGTTTACACGTTGGTGTGATAGGTGGTCTATTGTTCTGGTTGCTTATCCGTTCCGGCATACCGAGAGAGCGAACATATGCTTTTCTATTCGTGTTTTATCCGTTTTATATGGTGATGACCGGTTGCACTCCTTTAGTTATGAGAGCATCGTTAATGGCGATGGCTGTAGTAACCAGTTTACGGTTTCGATTGAACATTCATCCTCTCGATGGTATATCCTCTGCATGCATCCTCATCCTACTTATTAACCCGTATTATGCTTTCCATATTGGTTTCCAGCTTTCGTTTCTCATCGCATTTGCGCTAATTGTGTCTTCACAAGTAATATTAAAACAATATAAAACGCCATTTGCGCAGTTAGTCTCCCTTTCAACACTTGCTCAAATTGCTTTGTTTCCTGCTGTTATTTACCACTTTCATCAAATTTCCATCCTTAGTTTGCCGCTTAATCTCATCTATGTTCCGATTGTATCTGTTTTCATTCTTCCATTGGTTCTCACGCTTGCATTAATGAAAATGTTGTCAATTGGTATCTTTTTTGATATCATAGCGGCTTTTCTCTCGCATCTTATCTCTTTTTTTCATGATGCTTTTATCACTATAATGAATCTTAACCTGAGAACTTGAAGTCAAAAGGATGCTGATTGACAGGAGTCCTGAGCAATCGGATATAGAGACAAATCTAATTCGACTGGCCAGGGCTGAAGGAACAAAAGTAACTCGGGCATTAAATGGTCAGTCATGGCAGGAAGGTAATGCCTCCTTTTCAATTATCCAGGCGATTGAAGATGAGGAAGAGAATAATGGGAGCATTGTGATTCGGGCAAATCTCGGTGGATTTCAGTGGCTTTTCACAGGGGATTTGGAAGAAGCAGGAGAGAAAGGGCTTATTTTCAGTGATCTTTTACGTAAGGTCGATATTTTGAAAGTTGGCATCATGGCAGTCAATCATCTAGTTCTGTAGCCTTTTTAAAGGAAACATCACCATCTCTAGCCATCATTTCAGCTGGAGTAAATAATCGCTACGGGCATCCAGATCCTGAAGTAACCAATAGACTGAATGAGCTTGGTATTAAGGTGCTAAGAACAGACCAAAATCGTTATTTAGATGATCATGTTGGAAAGTGATGTTAAATAGAAAATAGACTGCGTGAGGCAGTCTATTTAGCCAATTGCTTTAATGATAACAGCTGTGAAGAAAATGATGGAAAAGAATAAAAATGGTACAACGAATCCAACTGCTGATTGAACAGCATCATTGGACTTCATCTGAACATCCTTTTCAAACTCGTTCATTTGGCTTTCCCTCCTGCTTCCCCATTAGTATTCACGGATGACCACTGATGTAGTCTTTATGTAGGGGTTTCCTGTAACGGTGCTCTTCAAACCATATTGTAACATGTTTTATGTGCGATGTCTCTATAAGCTATGGAAGCGCTTTTTACATTTTAAAATTTATCATTCGCTCCCTTTCCTGTAAAGAGTTGTCACCGATACTTTATCTTTGCATAGGATATCCTATCTACTACACACCGAACATCGTTGCTGGGTGGAAGTCCTAGGCCCCATTCATCAGCGTTTACTATAAATGGGAGGCTGGTTCTTACAGCCGGCTTCCCTTTTCTGCTTGCCAATAACGCGGTCTCCTATTAGGATAGGAATGGACGAATAAAATCGAGGTGTACATACATGTCCAT
The DNA here is from genome assembly GCF_039851965.1 of Pseudalkalibacillus hwajinpoensis. NCBI lineage: Bacteria > Bacillati > Bacillota > Bacilli > Caryophanales > Guptibacillaceae > Guptibacillus > Guptibacillus hwajinpoensis. Next base: position 3,623,380 of record NZ_CP156674.1, read on the forward strand.
TTCTGACTTAAAAAAGAAAATTAAACAGGACAGGCTTGATCCGGTTTATCTATTGATAGGCACGGAAGCCTTTCTCATTGATGAGCTTCAGAAAATGATTATTGAAAAAGCTCTTCCAGAAGAGGAGAGGGAGTTCGGTCTTGCTTACTATGATTTAAATGAAACCCCTGTTCAAGTAGCTGTTGAAGATGCCGAAACAATGCCCTTTCTCGGTGAAAAGCGAGTGATTATCCTGAAAAACCCTCTTTTCTTAACAGCAGCTAAAGACAAAAGCAAAGTAGAACATGATCTTGATTCCCTTCAGCGGTATGCAGGGAATCCTTCCCCCTTTACCATTCTCATTATTGAAGCGCCTTATGAGAAATTAGATGAGCGTAAAAAATTGGTTAAGACCATAAAGAATTCTGGTGCTTTCGTGAAAGTTGAGGCTCTCAAGGAAAGTCATCTAGGAGATTGGCTCCAGCAGCGTGCAAAGGAGCTTAACGTAACGCTTGATCAAGCAGGAGAAGAGCGGTTGGTTCAGCTAACGGGGAGTCATTTGCTACTTCTTCAGCAGGAAATTGATAAAATGGCGCTCTATGTTGGAGAGGGCGGTGTTGTCAATGAGGAAGTTGTTGATCTTCTTGTGGCAAGAACGCTTGAAAACGACATATTTGCACTGATCGATCGAGTTGTGAAGAAGGATCTCAATCGAGCTTTCCGTATCCTGTATGATCTTCTGAAAATAAATGAGGAGCCCATTAAAATTCTTTCACTGATTGGGAGACAGTTCAGGATTATCTACCAGGTGAGTGAACTTGCAAAACGGGGTTATGGGCAGAAACAAATGGCATCAACTCTTAAGCTTCATCCTTATGCTGTGAAAATTGCTCAGCAGCAAAGCAAAAGCTTCGAGGAAGAAAAACTTCTCTTCATTCTGGATCAAATTGCAGAGTCAGATTATGAAATGAAAACAGGTAAGATGAATAAAAAGCTTATTCTTGAACTATTATTAACAAAAATTAAAAACACATAAAAAAGCTGTTGGGTTGCCCCAACAGCTTTTAACGTTTGTAAATTACGCAGAAATCTCGTTGTACATTTTAGTAAGACGGGATTTTTTACGTGCTACTGTGTTTTTATGGATAATTCCTTTGTCAGCAGCTTTGTCAATACGCTTAGAAGCTTGACTAAGAGCTGTTTTAGCAGCTTCTACGTCTTTAGCTTCAACTTTAGCTTCAAAAGTCTTGATTGCTGAACGCATTTCAGATTTGAATGCTAGGTTGTTTGCGCGACGATCTGATGAAGTTTTAACGCGTTTAACCGCAGATTTAATATTTGGCATACCTTTCACCTCCTTGCAAGGCTTAACAATTCCATGTCATATCCGTGCATAGAACAAGAAACATTCTATCAAATAGACCAATTAAATGCAATAGAGAATGAAAAGCTCATTTCGAGGTTACCCTAACAGGTAACAGATGGAAGACGAGGTGATCTTATGGAGCTTGATTTAGAAAAGTATCAGGTGCGAACAGATCTTGCAGTTGAAGCGCAGGAAATGGTTAAGGAAAAGAAAGCGAAAGAAATAAAATCTGAACAGCCAAATCAACTTCAAGGCGTAATTGTAAAAGAAAGAGATGAGAAGGGTGTCACCATTACGACGGTCGAGGTTACAGAACAGGGTGAGAAAGAAATTGGGAAGAAAGCAGGGCATTATTTAACGTTTGAGGCGCAGGGAATCAGGAGGAAAGATTCTGCGCTTCAGCAAACCGTTCAAGATGTCTTTGCGCATGAGTTTGCAGCATTTCTAGATCAACAGGGTATCACGAAAGAGGCAAGTTGTCTCATTGTTGGTTTAGGGAACTGGAATGTAACACCTGACTCACTTGGTCCGCTGGTTGTCTCTAATTTGCTTATTACGAACCACTTATTTGAGCTGCAACCTGAGACAGTGTCAGAGGGCTTCCGACCGGTTAGTGCCATTACACCCGGTGTAATGGGTATTACAGGCATCGAAACGAGCGATATTATTCACGGTGTGATTGAAAAAGCTAAACCAGATTTCGTTCTAGCGATTGATGCACTTGCTTCAAGGTCGATCGAACGTGTAAATACAACTATTCAAATTTCAAATACTGGTATACATCCAGGATCAGGGGTTGGAAACAAGCGAAAAGAACTCAGCTTTCAAACGCTTGGGATTCCAGTTATCGCCATCGGAATTCCAACAGTAGTCGATGCGGTTTCTATTGCGAGCGATACGATCGATTTTATTCTAAAGCATTTTGGCAGAGAGCTTAACGAAAAGGGGAAACCTTCAAAATCATTGGCCCCGGCAGGGATGACATTTGGTGAAAGAAAAACATACACAGAAGAAGATCTTCCTGATGAAGCAAAAAGGCAGACATTTCTTGGTATGGTTGGGACGCTTGAAGATAGCGAGAAGCGGAACTTAATCCGAGAGGTGCTCGCACCAATGGGGCATAATTTAATGGTTACACCAAAAGAAGTTGATGTTTTTATAGAGGATATGGCAAATGTCATTTCTGGGGGTTTGAACAGTGCGCTTCATGGAGAAGTTGATCAGCAAAATAGCGGGATGTACACACATTAAGACATAGAAAAAGTTATAAACGCATAATGATAAGAAGTAGGACAGGTCCGAGAAAGGGGTTGGGAGTAATGGCATCCTTTTTTCTGAAATGCTTTCTCCTTGTTTCATTGCTTCTGTTTGGTGTGCTTTTAGGAATGGAACAGGCGTCGAAAAATATGAATCATATGCAGGGTCGAGAAGAAGCTGGAGCGTTCCAATTGAAAAGTGCTTCAACTGGAGTTGAGGCTGAAATTCTCGGAACTTCTCTTACTCGAGAAGACCTTAAACATAAGCAAGATACGCTCGAAAATGCGAATGAATTTAACGTCCTGGGCGATCTTGGAGCTGCGTTAAGTCGATGGCTGTCATCTTTCATTCAGGCTGTTCTATCTTTTGTATTAACGATCATTACAGCATTTCTATCTCTTTTTCAATCATAATCGGTCGCATTTAGCGGCCTTTTTGTATGGCGTTTTTTTGATGTGAACCGAGCTTCAGGCTTACGTATAAGGGCATTTCCTTTATTGCGATCAATAGTTAGGCGGATTGCTGATTGAATCTGGACAGCGGTATTGCTATAATCTATAATAGCGTAGTTTCGCCTTAGGAGTGATTGTAGATGAACCTTGAAGAAAAGTTAAATAGACAGTCCAGGATTCGAAATTTTTCCATCATTGCTCATATTGACCATGGGAAATCGACTCTTGCGGACCGTATTCTAGAACGGACAGGCGCGTTAACTGACCGTGAAATGAAAGACCAGACGCTAGATGCGATGGATCTTGAACGTGAACGTGGCATTACGATTAAACTGAACTCTGTTCAGCTTACTTATACAGCGAAAGATGGAGAAGAGTACATTTTTCATTTAATCGATACACCTGGACACGTCGACTTCTCTTATGAAGTATCAAGAAGTCTCGCGGCCTGTGAGGGTGCATTACTCATTGTAGATGCTGCACAGGGAATCGAAGCGCAAACGCTCGCAAACGTATATCTTGCTCTTGATAATGATTTAGAAATTCTACCTGTAATTAACAAAATTGATTTGCCGAGTGCTGAGCCAGAACGCGTTCGTCAGGAAGTAGAAGATGTGATCGGACTCGATGCTTCTGAAGCAGTACTTGCTTCAGCTAAGTCTGGCATAGGTATTGAAGAAATCCTCGAGCAGATTGTTGAAAAAGTTCCTGCTCCACAAGGAGATCCAGAAGGACCTTTACAGGCCCTCATCTTTGACTCCCTTTATGATCCATATAGAGGGGTTGTTGCTTACATTCGAATTACCGAAGGGTCTGTTAAAGTTGGCGACAAAATTCGAATGATGGCAACCGGCAAAGAATTTGAAGTTAACGAACTTGGCGTGTTTAATCCAAAGCCCGAGGCAAAGAAAGAGCTATCAGTAGGGGACGTTGGTTTCCTGACTGCTGCAATTAAGAATGTAGGGGATTCCCGTGTTGGGGATACGATTACTTCAGTGAAGAACCCTGCAACAAATCCGCTTCCGGGTTATCGTCGCATGAACCCGATGGTATATTGCGGCCTTTATCCTGTTGACTCTGCTCAGTATAATGACCTCCGCGAGGCACTTGAACGCCTTGAGCTAAATGATTCATCTCTCCAGTATGAAGCAGAAACGTCACAGGCTCTTGGATTCGGTTTCCGATGTGGCTTCCTTGGCTTGCTTCATATGGAAATTGTTCAAGAACGAATTGAAAGAGAATTTAACATTGATTTGATTACGACCGCTCCTAGTGTTATTTATCAGGTTAAGCTAACTGATGGAGAAGAAGTGATTATCGATAATCCTGCGATGATGCCAGATGCTCAATCCATTACAGAAGTTCAAGAACCTTATGTCAAAGCGACCATCATGGCACCTAACGACTATGTTGGGGCAATCATGGAACTCTGCCAGGGTAAGCGTGGCGATTTCATCGACATGCAATATATGGATGAAAGTCGTGTGAATATTGTTTATCACATTCCACTTTCTGAAATCGTGTATGATTTCTTTGATCACTTAAAATCGAGCACAAAAGGCTATGCGTCATTTGACTATGAACTAATCGGCTATCGCGCATCGAACTTAGTTAAGATGGATATCCTGCTTAACGCTGAGAAAATTGATGCTCTTTCAATTATCGTACACAGAGACTTTGCTTATGACCGCGGAAAAGACATTACAGAGACGTTGAAAGAACTAATCCCGAGACAGCAATTTGAGGTGCCAATTCAAGCATCCATCGGACAAAAGATTGTTGCTCGTTCGACCATTAAAGCAATGAGGAAAAACGTCCTTGCTAAATGTTATGGTGGAGATATCTCTCGTAAACGTAAACTTCTTGAAAAGCAAAAAGAAGGTAAAAAACGAATGAAAACCGTCGGTAAAGTAGAAGTTCCACAGGAAGCATTTATGGCCGTGCTTCGTCAGGATAATACGAAAAATAGTTAAGGCCTGGTTCCTCAGGTTAAAAAGACCGCAGAGCGCTTCTGCGGTCTTTACATTATGTTAGAAAGCAGTGATCGAAATGGCAAACGCTGTTTATTTGCACATCCCATTCTGTGACTATATTTGTCACTATTGTGATTTTAATAAAGTATTTATGCAGGGGCAGCCTGTTGATGATTATTTAGAACATATGAATACAGAAATGAAGCATACGCTGGAGCGTTTCCCTACTAATGGAATCGACACTATTTTTGTTGGTGGTGGGACCCCAACTGCACTAAGCGAAGAACAGCTTGAACGATTCTTAAAAGATGTCCAACATCAATTTGGACCATACATCTCCGATAAGATCGAATTTTCAATGGAAGCAAATCCAGGAAGTGTTACCCCTGAGAAGCTTCGAATTATGAAAGCAAATGGAGTTAACAGATTAAGCATTGGGGCTCAGGCGTTCCAGGATTCTTTATTAACAAGACTTGGAAGAGGGCACAGTGTGGCAGAAATAAGAGAAATCGTTCAGATGGCTCAAGCCGCTGATTTTAAAAATCTTTCGCTTGATTTGATGTTTGGACTCCCGGAACAAACTGTTGATCAATTTGATGAATCGATTACTAAAGCCCTCAGCTTAGGAATTACCCACGTGTCTTCTTATTCACTCCAAGTAGAGAGAAAAACGGTTTTCTATAATCAGTGGAAGAAAGGGCAACTGCCGCTTCCTACGGAGGATGCAGAAGCCGACATGTATGCTCTTCTTATGAGACGTTTAGAAGCAGAAGGGTTAAAGCAGTATGAAATTAGTAATTTTGCAAAAGTGGGATATGAGAGCAAGCACAACATAACTTATTGGAAAAACAATGAGTACTATGGAATCGGTGCAGGCGCACACAGCTATATTGAAGGCGTTAGAAGAGCCAATTCAGGACCACTGAAACAATATATGAACCGCATTGATGAGACTGGTTTTCCCTACATGGAAGAGAATGTGTTAACAAAAGACGAAAGAATGGAAGAAGAGATGTTTATGGGGCTCCGCATGAGAGAGGGCATTTCAAAAGAAACATTTGAACGGAAGTTTGGGCAGCCAGTAGAAGCTGTTTTTGGTGAACAGCTAAACAAGCTGATTAATACAGGGCTATTAAGAGATACTGGTTCTCACATCGCTTTATCGGAGGAGGGATTCTTCCTCGGAAATGAAGTGTTTCAGGAATTCCTTGCAGTGTAAATGAATTTTCATCAATGAGGAGTGAGTTCAACTTTACAGTAACGTAATGATTGACAACTAAAATAATTTTCTGTTACCTTATTATTAGATTTAGCACTCAATCATTGAGAGTGCTAACAGAGGTGATGAGGGGATGTTAACAGAACGTCAACTATTCATTTTACAGTTACTTATTAACGACTATATCCAAACTGCTGAGCCGGTTGGTTCACGCACGATTTCGAAGCGAGAAGATGTGACCTTTAGCTCTGCGACGATTCGTAACGAACTTGCGGATCTTGAGGAAATGGGTTATATCGAAAAAACGCACAGTTCATCGGGGCGTGTTCCATCTGAAAAAGGCTATAGGTTTTATGTTGATCATTTGCTATCTCCACCCATTCTCTCAAAAAACGATGTTAATAACATTCAATCGCTTTTTGCAGAGCGAATGGTAGAGGTAGAAAAGGTGATTCAACAGTCTGCCGGGATCCTTTCTGAGCTAACACAATATACCTCGATTATTCTTGGTCCTGAAGTATTTGAAACAAAGCTTCGTCAGGTACAGATTATTCCTCTTTCCAAGGATACGGCTGTTGTGATTTTAGTAGCCGATAGCGGCCATGTTGAAAATCGCACAATGAAAATTCCGCCTTCGGTTAGCATGTCTGATATTGAAAAAGTTGTTAACATCATGAATGAGCGCTTGAAGGATGTTCCCTTGATTTCCTTGAAGTCGACTATGATGAAAGAAATGGCGACTGTACTGAAGAAGCATATTGAGAATTACAATCAGGTTAATACAATGCTTGAAAATCTTTTTCTCTATACCAACGCAGAAAAGGTGTACTATGGCGGTAAGACAAATATTCTGACTCAGCCTGAATTTAAAGATATTGATAAGGTGAGGCTATTACTTAATACTTTCGAACAGGACGATGTCATGTATAATGTGCTTCGGCCACAGAAGAAAGGAATTGAAGTGAAGATTGGTCAGGAAAATGATCTTGAAGCGATGCAAAATTGCAGTATCGTTACCGCAGACTATTTCATAGAAGGCAAGCGGATGGGATCAATCGCTCTGCTTGGCCCGACTAGAATGGAATATCATCGATCGATGAGCATACTTGATTTTCTGGCAAGTGATTTGACAAAAACGCTAACTGATCGATATCAAAGTTTCAAACACTGGTAATTTGGTAATAGTGAAGAAGGTGGGAGAAATTATTTCTTCCATCCTTTTCTATGAGAGAACAATTTGGTATATTTCGATAGGGAGGTGAAACTCATGGAAAAACAAAACAGTCATCAAGAGGGAGAAGAACTTCTAACTGAAGAGGAAGAGAATCTTGAGCAAAATGCTGAAGAGAATGAAGAACCTGAAGTGATTGAAGTATCTGAAACCAATGAAAATGAAGAGCTTGACAGCTTGCAGAAGCAAGTAGAAGAGCTTGAGAATAAATATATGCGTACACAGGCAGAATACGACAACTTCCGCCGCAGAACACGCGAAGAACGTAGTGCTGACGCAAAATATCGTTCCCAGAAGCTTGCTGAAGAACTACTGCCAGCTATCGATAACTTTGAACGAGCTCTGGCTGTACAAAGTGACAATGAACAGGTAACATCATTGCTTACTGGGATGGAAATGGTTTATCGCCAGTTAAAAGAAGCACTAGCGAATGAAGGTATTGAGGAAATTGGCACTGTAGGAGAAGCGTTTAATCCGCATCTTCATCAGGCTGTTATGCAAGTTGAATCAGATGAGCATGATTCAGATGTGGTGGTTGAAGTCTTGCAAAAGGGATATCGGTTAAACGATCGTGTCCTTCGTCCTGCAATGGTGAAAGTGAGCTCATAACTACATATTAAGAAATAGGAGGTAGAATGTAATGAGTAAAATTATTGGTATTGACCTTGGTACAACAAACTCTTGTATCGCAGTTATGGAAGGCGGCGAAGCAACAGTTATTCCTAACCCGGAAGGTAGCCGTACAACGCCATCTGTTGTTGCATTTAAAGATGAAGAACGTCTAGTAGGTGAGGTTGCGAAGCGTCAGGCAATAACGAACCCTAACACAATTCAATCCATCAAGCGTCATATGGGTACAGACCACAAAGTGGATGTTGAAGGCAAAACCTTCTCTCCACAGGAAATCTCAGCAATTATTCTTCAAAAGCTTAAATCTTATGCAGAAGATTATCTAGGTGAAGGTGTTGAGAAAGCTGTTATTACGGTTCCTGCTTACTTTAATGATGCAGAGCGTCAGGCTACAAAAGACGCTGGTAAAATCGCAGGTCTTGAAGTAGAGCGTATTGTTAATGAACCAACAGCTGCAGCGCTTGCTTACGGCCTTGATAAAGAAGATGAAGATCAAACAATTCTTGTATTTGACCTTGGTGGCGGTACGTTCGACGTATCCATCCTAGAGCTTGGTGGGGGCGTATTTGAAGTTAAGTCTACTGCTGGCGACAACCGTCTTGGCGGTGACGATTTTGACCAGGTAATCATCGATCACCTTGTTGCTGAATTTAAGAAAGATACTGGCGTTGATCTTGGTCAGGATAAAATGGCGCTTCAACGTTTGAAAGACGCTGCTGAAAAAGCAAAGAAAGATCTTTCAGGAGTAGCACAAACTCAAATCTCTCTTCCATTTATCACAGCAGATGCTTCAGGACCTAAACACCTTGAGCTTAACCTGACTCGTGCTAAATTTGAAGAGCTGTCTGCAAATCTTGTAGAACGCACAATGGGACCTACTCGTCAGGCTCTTAAAGATGCTGGCATGTCACCATCTGAACTTGATAAGGTTATTCTTGTGGGTGGTTCAACTCGTATCCCTGCAGTACAGGATGCAATCAAGAAAGAAACTGGACATGATCCACACAAAGGCGTAAACCCTGATGAAGTTGTTGCTCTTGGTGCGGCAATTCAAGCTGGTGTTATTGCTGGTGATGTGAAAGACGTTGTTCTTCTTGACGTAACTCCACTGTCTCTTGGAATTGAAACAATGGGGGGCGTATTTACAAAACTCATCGAGCGTAACACAACGATCCCAACAAGTAAGTCACAGACATTCTCAACTGCGGCTGACAACCAGCCTTCAGTGGACATTCACGTCCTTCAGGGTGAGCGTGAAATGGCTCAGTACAACAAGACTCTTGGTCGCTTCCAGTTAACTGATATTCCTCCAGCTCCACGAGGAACTCCGCAAATCGAAGTATCATTTGATATCGATAAAAACGGTATCGTGAATGTTCGTGCGAAGGATCTTGGTACTAACAAAGAGCAGTCCATTACAATTAAATCTTCCAGCGGTCTTTCCGATGATGAGATTGAAAACATGGTAAAAGACGCTGAAGCGAATGCTGAAGAAGACAAGAAGCGTCGTGAAGAAGTTGAAACTCGTAACGAAGCTGATCAGCTAGTATTCACAACTGAGAAAACTCTAAAAGACCTTGAAGGTAAGGTAGAGGAAGAAGAAGTTACGAAAGCTAATGAAGCTAAAGATAAGGTGAAAGCAGCTCTTGAAAAAGACGACATCGAAGAAATTCGCACAGCGAAAGATGAACTTCAAGAAGTTGTTCAAGCCCTTTCTATGAAAGTATATGAACAGGCTGCACAAGCTCAAGCTGCACAGCAAGGCGAAGAAGGCGATGCTGAAGGTCAGGCTGATGACAATGTAGTTGATGCAGAGTATGAAGAAGTAAACGAAAACGACAAAAAGTAAGAACATGATACAGAAAAAAGTCAAAGTCAGGCGCATCTTGGCTTTGACTTTTTTCATACTTTAGGGCTCACTCTAAATTAATGACCTTAAGAAATAGCTTTTTCTTCCACTGTGATAGGTATAGGTACGGTGGGAAAGCTTTTGAATGTACAATATTCAACGTTCACTGGTGCTAGGTAGTTAGTATAGTATTGCAGAGCGTATTAACTCAATGATATGATAAACGTTATGTGAAGAGAATCGGGAGTGGATACGATGAGTAAAAGAGATTATTATGAAGTGTTAGGCGTTAGCCGGGATGCTTCTGAAGCCGAAATGAAGAAGGCTTACCGGAAGCTTGCCAAACAATACCACCCGGATATAAATCAGGAACCGGGGGCTGATGAGAAGTTTAAAGAAGTTACAGAAGCTTATGAAGTTCTTAGCGATTCTCAGAAGAAAGCTCAATATGATCAATTTGGTCATGCAGATCCGAACCAGGGCTTTGGCGGTGGTGGAGCTGACTTCGGTGGCTTTGGTGACATTTTTGATATGTTCTTTGGTGGAGGTGGGCGACGAAACCCTAACGCTCCGAGACAGGGTGCAGACCTTCAATATTCTATGGAATTAACATTTGAAGAAGCTGCCTTTGGTAAAGAAACGGACATCTTTATTCCAAAAGAAGAGGAGTGTTCGACATGTGACGGTTCAGGCGCAAAGCCAGGAACTTCACCTGAGACGTGCCACCATTGTGGTGGAGCTGGACAGCTTAATGTAGAGCAAAACACGCCATTTGGCCGTGTCGTTAATCGACGTGTTTGCCACCATTGCGAAGGTACAGGTAAATTAATTAAAGACAAGTGTAAAACATGCCGTGGAAAAGGTAAAGTTGAAGTGAAAAAGAAAATTCATGTTAAGATCCCTGCTGGAATTGACGAAGGTCAACAGATTCGTATTTCAGGTAAAGGTGAAGCAGGAGTTAATGGTGGCCCTCCGGGAGATCTATTTGTAGTCGTTTATGTGAAATCACATGATTTCTATGAACGCAATGGTGATGATGTATTGTGTCAGATGCCAATCACTTTTTCTCAAGCAGGACTGGGAGACGAGATTGAAGTGCCTACTCTACATGGAAAAGTAAAGCTTAAAGTTCCTGCGGGAACACAAAGTGGAACCAATTTCCGATTAAAAGGAAAAGGAATTCAGAACGTGAGAGGATACGGTCAGGGAGATCAGCATGTTAAAATTCAAGTGATCACACCGAAGCATTTAACTGATCGTCAAAAAGATCTTCTTCGTGAATTTAGCGAAATATCCGGACAGATACCTGATGAGCAGCATGAAAACTTTTTCTCAAAAGTGAAAAAGGCGTTTAAAGGGGAATAATAAAGGTGAAAGCTGGTAACAGAATGCAGGCCTGGATTACAGGCCTGCCTGTTTCCTTTCCGAGAAAAAAGGATTCAAAGAGGAGTGGGCAATGAATGAAATGGTCTGAAATTAGCATTCATACAACTAACGAAGCGATTGAAGCGGTATCAAATATCCTGCATGAAGCGGGTGCCAGTGGGGTAGTTATTGAAGACCCTATGGATCTTGTGAAAGTTTGGGATACTACTTTCGGAGAGGTTTATCAGCTGAATCCAGATGACTACCCTAAGGAAGGCGTTATTCTTAAAGCCTATATGCCAGTCAATAGTTTTCTTGGTGAAACGGTTGAACAAATTAAAGAAGCAATTAATGGACTACTCGTCTATGACATTGATTTAGGCCATAATACTGTCCAAATAAGTGAAGTGAATGAAGAAGAATGGGCAACTGCTTGGAAGAAGTACTACAAACCTGTGAAAATTTCAGAGCGCATTACGATTACACCTACATGGGAAGAGTATACGCCGGTATCAACAGATGAAATTATTATTGAGCTTGATCCTGGAATGGCTTTTGGAACAGGGACACATCCAACAACTGTCTTATGTGTGCAGGCGCTTGAAAAAATCATCAAACCAGGTCAGCGCGTTATTGATGTTGGAACAGGTTCAGGTGTGTTGAGTATTGCTGCAGCAAGCCTTGGAGCTGATTCAGTGGATGCACTTGATTTAGATGAAGTCGCGGTGAAAAGCGCTGCGTTAAATACCAAGCTGAATAAAGTTCATGATAAAATTGATGTGCGCCAAAACAATCTTCTTGATCATGTAGACGAAACGTACGATGTAATCGTCGCAAATCTCCTTTCTGAAATTATCATGAGCTTTACTGACGATGTTGCAAGAGTGCTTAAGCCCGGCGGTGCTTTTATCACATCGGGTATTATCACTGCTAAAAAGCAGGAGGTTAAGCAATCCATTATGGAGCAGGGTCTGGAAATTGAAGAAACGCTACAAATGGAAGATTGGGTTGCATTTATCGCTAGAAAGCCCAGCAAATAAGGAGATAAGAATATGCAACGATACTTTATTCCGGAATCGAATATGAGTGAAAACCAGATTAAGATTGATGGTGAAGATGTAAAGCATATTTACAAGGTAATGAGAATGACTCCTGGCGATCATATTATTTGCTGTTCGGATGATGGTAGATCAGCGATCTGTCGAATTGAAGAGGTTGAGCCCGATTTTATCAATGCAGTCCCAATCGAGTGGCTTGAAGAGAAGAAGAAATTACCGGTACATGTCACAATCGTGCAGGGTATGCCAAAGGGCGACAAGCTCGAAACCGTTGTTCAAAAAGGGACCGAACTTGGTGCTGATCAGTTTATACCTTTTAAAGCTGAGCGATCTGTTGTAAAATGGGATGATCAAAAAAGTAGTAAAAAAGTGCTCAGGTTAAGGAAAATTGCAAAAGAAGCAGCTGAGCAATCCCATCGAACAACGATTCCTGACATTTATGAACCCTACACGATTTCAACACTTATTGAACTGGGAAAGTACTATGACCATAAATTAATTGCTTTTGAAGAAGAGGCGAAAGCAGGAGAATCTGCTAGGCTCGTTCAAACGCTTCACGAGGCAAACGTGAATGAACGCTTCATGATTGTATTCGGACCCGAGGGGGGACTGTCAGAGAATGAAGTAAATCGCTTGAAAGAAGCTGGTTTTTCGTCCTGCGGTTTGGGCCCTAGAATCTTGCGAACTGAGACGGCTGCGATGTATGTCCTCGCAGTGATCTCGTATCATTTTGAATTAATGGGGTGATTATATGCCTTCAGTTGCTTTCCATACATTAGGTTGTAAAGTGAATCATTATGAAACGGAAGCGATATGGCAGTTGTTTAAAAATCATGATTACGAACGCGTTGAATTCGATCATGCATCTGATGTATATGTCATTAACACATGTACAGTTACTAATACTGGTGATAAGAAAAGCAGACAGGTAATTCGACGTGCTATTAGAAAAAACCCTGATGCTGTTATCTGTGTGACAGGGTGTTATGCCCAGACTTCTCCTGCAGAGATTATGGCAATTCCGGGAGTAGATGTTGTTGTTGGCACGCAGGATCGCGTGAAAATGCTTGATTACATCGAACAATATAAGCGTGAGAGAGAACCGGTTAACGGGGTAGGAAATATCATGAAAGCTCGTGTATACGAGGAGTTAGAAGTCCCTGCTTTTACTGATCGGACGAGAGCGTCCCTCAAGATTCAAGAAGGATGCAATAACTTTTGTACGTTCTGTATTATCCCATGGGCTAGAGGACTCTTGAGATCACGCGAACCGGAAGCGGTTATTACTCAGGCCCAGCAGCTTGTCGATGCAGGCTATAAGGAAATTGTGTTAACTGGTATTCATACAGCAGGATACGGGGAAGATTTAAAGGATTACAATTTTGCTCAGCTTCTTCGTGATCTTGATGCAAAAGTGAACGGCCTTAAGCGTATTCGTATCTCGTCTATTGAAGCTAGCCAGGTGACCGATGAAGTAATTGAAGTATTAAATCAATCCGAAAGAGTTGTGCCGCACCTCCACATTCCTCTTCAATCAGGTTCAAATACTGTACTGAAGCGTATGAGGAGAAAATATACAATGGAGATGTTTGGTGAACGTCTCGATCGTCTGAAAGAGGCACTTCCTGGCCTGGCCATTACATCAGATGTGATTGTCGGTTTTCCTGGTGAAACGGATGAAGAGTTTCAGGAGACGTACGACTTCATAGCAAGCCATAAGTTCTCTGAGTTACATGTCTTCCCGTTCTCAAAACGCACAGGCACACCGGCTGCTCGAATGGAAGATCAGGTAGACGATGAGGTTAAGAATAAGCGCGTTCATCATCTCATTGAACTTTCTAATCAACTAGCAAAAGAGTACGCCTCTCACTATGAAGGAGAAGTTCTAGAAGTGATTCCTGAAGAAAAATTCAAGGACGCTCCAGACTCGAATCTGTATGTAGGATATACTGCAAATTATATGAAAGTCATTTTTGAGACTTCAGAAGAGATGATTGGAAAAATTGTGAAGACAAAAATCACCAAATCTGGATACCCTTATAATGAGGGACAATTTGTCCGCGTAATGAATGAAGATGAACCAACTGCTGCAGTTGCATCATTTTAATTGAAATGCCACGTTATGAAGAATGTTTATACAGTATTGAAGGGATGAATAAAATGAACAAGAAATTGGCAAACTTGATTGATCATACAGCTCTAAAACCCGATACAAGTCGTGAACAAATTGAAAAGCTTTGTGAAGAAGCAAGAGAATTCAATTTTGCTTCGGTTTGCATTAATCCAACATGGGTTTCCCTGGCAGCGGACATGCTTAAAGGTGCTGAAGCAAAAGTTTGTACAGTTATCGGTTTCCCACTTGGGGCTGTAACAACTGAAACTAAAGCTTTCGAAACAAATGATGCAATTCAAAAAGGCGCTACAGAAGTTGATATGGTCATTAACATAGGCGCGCTTAAAGACAAAAACGACACACTTGTAGAAGAAGACATCAAAGCTGTCGTTAATGCTGCAAAAGGTCGTGCGCTAGTTAAAGTTATTATCGAAACATGCCTTCTTACAGATGAAGAGAAAAAGCGCGCATGTGAGCTCTCAGTTAAAGCTGGAGCTGACTTCGTTAAAACATCGACTGGCTTCTCAACTGGTGGCGCTACGGTGGAGGATATTAAATTAATGAGAGAAACTGTCGGTCCTGATATCGGTGTAAAAGCTTCAGGTGGCGTTCGTGATCTTGAAGGATCACAGGCTATGATTGATGCAGGTGCAACGCGTATTGGCGCAAGTGCAGGAGTGAAAATTGTTCAAGGCCAAACAGCTGATACTGACTATTAAAATAACGAAACAACCGCTTCTAATTGGAGCGGTTGTTTTTCATATTGGAGCACTTCCTTTATGTAATTTTTCTAAAATCCTTGCAAGGAACCCGGTAAAGGGTAGAAACAACAGGGATGAAAATACATTAAAGAGAATTGAAACGTGTGCAAGCTGCACATCGGGTAGTGAGGTAACGTACGCCACAAGGTTCCCGAAACTTTCGATAAATGGGAAGAATAACAATACTCCTATCAAGTTAATCCATACGTGCGCATAAGCTGCGAGTTTCGCGTCTTTTGAGCTTCCGATACTTGCGATAAGGGCCGTCACACACGTTCCAATATTTGAACCGTAAAGAATGGCGATCGCTGATGGAAGGGAAAGAAGATCCTGATTGATAAAACCCATCGTAATACCAGTTGTGGCGGTGCTTGATTGGATTAGCGCTGTAAGTAATGTTCCTACTCCAATGCCGTATACCAGGCTGGAATTTGTTTCAGTAATGATATGATCAAAAAGAGAGAGACTGGAAAGGGGTACCGCCATCGCTTCAAGCCCATGCATGGCAACGAATATGCATCCAAGTCCAAAGAGGACAGTTCCTGAACTAAATAAGATTGGACGTTTTAGTTGAAGTAATACAAATCCTGTGATTAGAAGTGGAAGTGTGAATTGATCTGGATTGAGCGTCATCAATTCTGCTGTTATAGTAGTTCCAATATTTGTTCCAAGAATGATACCAATCGATTGTCTGAACGTCAGTGCCTTTGCGGCGATTAACCCAATGGTGATGACCATTACGGCAGAACTACTTTGTAACAGGGCGGTCACAATCATACCTGTTAGGAGCCCACGAAGAGGTGTAGATGAAGCGGTGTAAAGGAGATGCTGCATCTTGCGACTGGATAAAGATTTTAAGCCAACGCGCAGGATAGTCATACCAAATAAGAAAATACTAATAAATACGATGAATGAGGCTATGTGAGGATTCATTAGCTAAGACATCTCCCTTCCAAAGAAAGTTTATGGACAAGAATAGAAGAGCATGCTTATTTTTTATTGTGGAATAAAATTAGCGAAAGAGATGTTGATAAAAGGGACGTGATGTATTATAATTGCAGGTGACATGTCTTTGTTAGAAAGTCATGTGTTATGATTGTCTATGTTTTGGAGGGAGGGATAGAGATGGCGGAAACTCGCGTGCGTAAGAACGAGTCGATCGATGATGCTCTGCGTCGCTTCAAGAGAACGGTTTCTAAAGAAGGCACTATGGCTGAAGTTAAGAAGCGGAAGCACTATGAAAAGCCAAGTGTAAAGCGTAAAAAGAAATCTGAGGCAGCAAGGAAAAAGCGTAAGTTCTAAGAGAGGGTGTTAGGTCAGTGAGTCTAAATGACCGTTTAACAGCAGATATGAAAGTAGCGATGAAGAACAAAGAAAAAAACAAACTATCTGTTATTCGGATGGTGAAATCTTCTCTTCAAAATGAATCCATTAAGATGGGTCATGAGCTAACTGAAGAGGAAGAACTTACCGTTCTCACTCGCGAAGTCAAGCAACGTAAAGACTCCCTCCTTGAATTTGAAAAAGCTGGTCGAAGTGATCTTGTGCAGAATCTCGATGCAGAGCTGTCGATTTTATCTGTCTACCTGCCAAAACAACTCTCTGAAGAAGAAGTGGAGCAAATTGTTCAGGAAGTCATAGCTGAAACAGGTGCTTCTTCGAAGAAAGATATGGGTAAGGTAATGGGTGCGCTAATGCCTCGTGTCAAAGGCAAAGCAGATGGCGGACTTGTTAATCGAATTGTACAAAAGAACTTATCATAAAGTGCAACTTCTATTAGTGTGGTATGATTCTCCACTGATTAGTTGAACCATTCGAACCTTTAGATTAGGATAACCTGACGTCACGTCTTAATTGACAGGTTATAGCGGATCTAAAGCGTGGGATAAATATGATCAAGCGCAAACACGTCCTGTTTTAACAGGACGTGTTTTTTCGTTTTTCCGCAATAAATCATTTCAAACTAGTATTTTAGTCACTAGTTTGTCATACTAAAAAGAAACAGATACATAAAGTGAAACTTGTTCCTAATTTCATTCGTATTAAGAGGAAGCTGGAAGGAGGGATCCCTAATCAGAAGATATACAATCAGACTTTTCGTGTCCATATGTTTGATGGTAATGGTTGTTCTTCCGCTTCTAGGAAAAACTGCTTCAGGTGAAGGGGAAGGTAAGTTAGTATCCATCATCCCCATTGAGCAAGAAGTAGAGCGAGGGCTGGAAGCCTTTTTAAAGAGGTCCATTCAGGATGCAACAGATCAAGGTGCTGACCATATTGTGTTGGAAATTGATACGCCTGGTGGGGCAGTTAATGCGGCAGATAATATTGCAACGATTATTAAGGGATCAGACATACCGATAACCGCCTATGTATCTGATCGAGCTCTATCAGCAGGTGCCTATATCGCCTTGAATGCAGATCAAATTATCATGGAGCCGGGAGCATTAATGGGATCTGCTGCGATCATTGACCAGTCAGGAAATGCGGCAGGTAAGAAAGCCGAATCTTTCTGGCATGCTGCAATGAAGTCAGCGGCCGAATTAAATGACCGGGATCCGAAATATGCTCTTGCTATGGCAGACCCTGATGTTGATCTTCCCGATTATAATGCTCCTGAAGGTGAATTGTTAACGCTTAATGATCAGGAAGCAGTTGAGGTGGGATACGCAGAAGGAACTGCCGATGATCGCACTGAACTTTTGAAGTTTCTAAATCTTGAGGATGCAGAAGTAACCGATGCGGAGGTTAGCCTGGCCGAAAAAATTGCCCGGTTTGTGACAAATCCAATCATTATTCCAATCCTGTTATCAATTGGAAGTCTTGGTTTGGTTCTTGAATTGTATTCACCGGGGTTTGGCATTCCAGGATTTATGGGAGCAAGTGCGTTGGTACTCTTTTTCTTCGGTCATATGATTGCCGGTTTTGCTGGATGGGAATCCTTATTTTTGCTTATCGCAGGAATAGTCTTAATTGTTGTAGAAATCTTTATACCCGGATTCGGTATTTTTGGAGTACTGGGGGCTGTTGGCATAGTGGCAAGTATAGTCCTTGCATCCGGACAAACGATTCAATTCGCTCTATTTGCGGTCCTGATTGCAGTTGCTGTAACGGTTGGGGGTTCGTATTTATTTATCAGGATCTTTGGATATCGAGGTGTGTTCAAGAAAATTATTCTTTCAGATTCTACTAAAACTGATCAGGGATATGTTTCAAATGCAACTCGCGATCAATTGGTTGGACTTGAAGGAAAAACAGTCACGCCACTTCGCCCATCTGGAATCGCTGATTTCGGAGACGAGCGTCTTGATGTTGTAACAGAAGGTGGGTACTTACCTGCTGGAACTGAAGTGAAAATAGTTAAAACGAACGGTTCGAGAATCGTGGTTCGAACACGTTAATTACATGAACTAATAGGAGGAATATTATGGATACTGGAACACTTGGATTACTCGTTATTGTTGGACTGGTAATTATTGGTCTCGCGATTTTATTCACATTCGTACCTGTTATGCTGTGGATTTCTGCACTTGCAGCAGGAGTTAGAGTAAGTATTTTCAATCTTGTGGGAATGCGCCTACGTCGTGTTATTCCATCACGCGTCATCAATCCTTTAATTAAAGCTGTTAAAGCAGGCCTTGAATTAAATACAAATCAGCTAGAAAGCCACTACCTTGCTGGTGGTAACGTTGACCGGGTTGTTAACGCCCTAATTGCGGCGCACCGTGCGAATATCGAACTGAGCTTCGAGCGCTGTGCTGCGATTGATCTTGCGGGTCGTGACGTGCTTGATGCGGTACAAATGAGTGTAAACCCTAAAGTAATTGAAACGCCATTTATTGCCGGTGTTGCGATGGACGGGATTGAAGTAAAAGCAAAGGCAAGAATTACAGTTCGAGCAAACATTGATCGTCTAGTAGGGGGTGCGGGTGAAGATACTGTTATTGCCCGTGTAGGTGAAGGGATTGTTAGTACAATTGGTTCTTCTCAAAACCATAAAAAGGTTCTGGAAAATCCAGATATGATTTCACAAACTGTCCTTTCAAAAGGGCTTGATGCGGGTACGGCGTTTGAAATTCTTTCTATTGATATTGCGGACATTGATATCGGTAAAAACATTGGCGCTGTACTTCAAACAGATCAGGCTGAGGCTGATAAGAACATAGCACAGGCGAAAGCGGAAGAACGTCGTGCAATGGCTGTTGCTCAGGAGCAAGAAATGCGCGCTCGCGTAGAAGAAATGCGTGCGAAAGTTGTGGAAGCTGAAGCTGAAGTTCCGATGGCGATGGCTGAAGCACTTCGTTCAGGTAATATCGGTGTTATGGACTACATGAACCTTAAGAATATTGAGGCAGATACTGATATGCGTGATATGATCGGAAAACCTGATCAGGAAGAAGACGAGGATGACCGCTGATTTACTAATCAAATGAAGTAGAGGTGATGGCAGCATTGGAAAATATCCTGGAGCTGATCCTAAACAATATTGTTTTTATTGTGATTGCGATAGGGGGAATCCTCAGCTTCTTTAAGCGGATGGGAAATAAGGATGAAAAGAAGCAAACCACTGGTCGTCAATCTGGAAAGAAAATTGGAGAACCACTATCTAGATCTGTAGAGGAAGTTCATGAAACGGCAGATGAATTTACATCTGATACGCTTAGCTCATATCAGGAAGCTCTTGAGCGAATATCAGGTCGTGATCGATCACAGTATGATGAATTGAAAGTACAGAAACCACGAAATGTGAAAAAGAATCCGAAAGGCATTTCGGTGAGCAAAAAGAACGTAAGAAATGGAGTCATCTGGGCTGAAATTCTTGGGCCACCTCGCTCAAGGAAGTCACATCCCTCCATGTCATCGTTACAAGTGAAAAGAAAGTCATGAAGACGCCATTGTGCGTCTTTTTTTGTTTCTGAAAGGAATATATTTATTGGGAGGATACATTTACTAACAGAGCCATCACGTTTAATTTTGAGCGTTGAATTATCCAGTCATCTCTTTCTTCAATAAAATGTAAAGGTGATAGTTTCTCGTTAAGCTTCATAAAGATGAGATGAGAGGGGGAGTATCCATGGCAAAGTGGAAGCACAATCTTAAAAATTGGTTAACTCGAAGATTAGAGCTTCCCGCAGATGCGGTCATGGACTTACCGCGTATAACAATGGTGGGACAGCTTCATATATACATAGAGAACCATCAGGGAGTCCTCATGTTCTCCAATGAGGAAGTTCGCTTGTTGCTTAAACAGGGTCAGCTTCTGATAAGAGGTAAAGATTTTATGCTTAAGACGATTTTACCCGAAGAAATCCTCCTAGAAGGTAAGATTGAACACGTTTCTTATCTTGATAGACCTGAAAGTTGATACAAATGCCTTACTAATCCAGGGGCTAACTATACAGGGGGTCACTATGAAGGAATATATTCGAGAACTTTTTTCAGGATACGTTCGCATAAAAGTGGTTGGGTCCTATACAGAGCTGTTTATCAATCGTTGCATTGAATACCACATCCCGATCTGGGACATTATGCGAATTGATAACCAAACGATACTACTTTCACTCTATATAAATGATGTGAAACGAATTCGATCGCATTTAAAGCGGACAAGGTGCAAGATTCGAATACATGAGAGGAGGGGTTTTCCATTTCTTATGCGGAGGATCGTCCACTCAAGAGGTTTTCTAGCCGGTGTGATTGGCTGCCTGTTGCTTATTTTTATTCTTTCGAATATGGTATGGTCGATCTCTGTGAACGGGGCTACTCCTGAAGTTGAACACAAACTGAAGCAGGCAGCCATCGAGCTTGGGTTAAAGAAAGGAAAGTTTATTTTTCAATTGCCATCAAATCAGGAGCTTCAACAATCGCTTACGGAAAGTCTTACTGAAATCACGTGGGTTGGCGTAAAGAGAAATGGTACAACATATCACTTTGAAGTGGTTCAAAAACAGCTTCCGGAAAAACAAAAAGCCCTTAGTCCGAGGCACATCGTAGCGGATAAAAAAGCAATCGTTACGAAGATGTATGTGGAAGAAGGTCAAGCTCAGGTTGAGGAAAATGCCTATGTAAAGCCTGGCCAGCTATTAATCTCTGGGTTTATTGGAAAGGAGAACAAAAGTCAACTCGTTCCTGCTCGGGGAGAGGTTTATGGGAAAACATGGTATGTATCCAATGTGTCGATCCCTTTAGAATCAAAATTTAAAACCAATACTGGAGAAGCCAAAACCACCTATGCGATAGGGTTATTTCGTTTTCATATTCCTGTCTGGGGCATCGGTGCACCTGATTTCAAGGAATATGAAACACTCGAACGAGAAATAAATTTCAGATTCCTTAAATGGGAGTTGCCTTTTTCAGTTCAAACAAATAAAATGCTTCAAACTGCCGAAGTGATCCGAACATATACTAAAAGTGAGGCCCTCAAAGTAGCCCGCACTGTCGCTCGTGAAGATATTGCCAACAAAACCTCCGATGAAGCGGAAATTAAAAAGGAAAAGATTTTGCACCAGGAGGTAGAGAATGGTAAAGTAAACGTAAAGATTCACTTTGAAGTGATCGAGCAAATCGGGAAAGACATTCCAATTATTCAAGGAGATTGAGGTCTATTGGCAGAACGTTATGTTGATCTTACATTACAGTTAGAGAATTCAAATGAAGCTCAAACTCTGTTTGGTCCTGGAGACGAGCATTTAAAAATAATTGAAGAGGCTCTCGGTGTGTCGCTTGTTACACGTGGCGAAGGCATATCAGTTAGAGGCGATGAAGAAGCGATTTCCATGGTGAAGGACGTTGTAAACACGCTTCATTCACTTATTAAGCGAGGTGCAAGTATTTCAGGCCGAGACGTCGTGTATGCCTGCCAGCTTGTACAGCAAGGTATGCTTGATCAACTTCTTGAGCTTTATCAGGAAGAGATCACTACGAATGCTAAGGGAAAACCGATTAAGGTTAAAACACTTGGTCAGAGACACTATGTCTCTGCTATGAAGAAGAGGGATTTAGTATTTGGGATCGGTCCAGCAGGAACAGGTAAAACGTATCTTGCTGTCGTTATGGCGGTTACGGCATTAAAATACAATCAAGTTAAGAAAATCGTGTTAACACGGCCAGCCGTAGAAGCTGGAGAAAGTTTAGGGTTTTTACCTGGCGACTTAAAAGAAAAAGTAGATCCTTACTTACGTCCATTATATGATGCCCTTCATGACGTACTCGGAGTGGAGCAAACAACACGTTTAATTGAACGTGGCACGATTGAAATTGCCCCACTTGCTTACATGAGAGGAAGAACGCTTGATGACAGTTATGTCATCCTGGACGAAGCACAAAATACGACTTCACAGCAAATGAAAATGTTTCTAACGAGGTTAGGATTCGGGTCTAAAATGGTGATCACAGGTGATATCACCCAAATTGACCTTCCAAGAGGAAAAGAGTCAGGTCTTGCCGCAGCTGAGAAAATTCTTAAACGAGTGAAGGATGTATCCTTCATTTATCTTCAGCAAACGGATGTGGTCCGACACCCGCTTGTGCAGAGAATCATTGATGCATACGAGCATGAAACGAAATAAGCGTTTGCGTCTGAAGGCCCGTTATGAAACGGGTCTTCTTTTGCTCTACAGGTGAACTTATTCAGGAATTATTCTCCTTTTATAAGGAAATTCTGATAAAATGTGAAGAAGAGTAGTAGAGGCCAGAACTTGTGAGGTGGAGCAAGAAATGGTTGTGAAGATGAAACGTCTCATGCAAGCCAATCTCCGTAATATTGAACGTATAAAAATGATCAAGTGGTCCCTCTATGGATTGGCAGCACTAATTATGTATTTGACAATGCTCTCTAATGTTATGCCAGAATCTCTTGATGTTTCCCTTTATTCGAGTGCTGAACGCGATATTGCATCACCGATCACGATTGAGCATAAAACGGCAACTGAAGATGAACGCTCAAAAGCAGCTCAGGTTGAGGCAAAGTATGTTTATCGTGATGAGGTGTCTCAGTCTCAGGTAGATAAGCTGAATGATTTGTTTTCTGGTATAGAGCAGGTTAAGAAAAGCAGTAATGATGAAACCACGCGGGAAAAGTTAGCTGATCTTAGAGCTTTGTTATCAGTTTCCATGGCTGATGAGATGTCGGATGAGACGCTTATTCCTCTTTTAGAAACCGAGATGTCTCAAGTTAACTTAATTAAAGAACTAACCCTCTCTGAAGTGATGAAAGTTATGACTGACAGAGTTTCTATTGATAATTTAGAGCAGTCTAAGAGTGATGTTGAGGATCGATTATCATTAACGTCTCTACCGAATAATCAGAAGCAGGCCATGATTATGGTCGCACAACAATCGATCGTACCTAACTATTTTCTGGATCCGGAGCAAACAGAGCAAAGTCGCCAGGAAGCGATTGAAGCTGTACAACCTGTTATGATTCGAGAAGGCCAGATTATCGTAGAAGAAGGCGATATGATTAATCGAGAAGTGCTCGAGCAGCTGCGCTTGGCCGGGTTGCTTGATGATGGCTTTGATGCTGTTCCATATGTTGGACTTGCGCTTCTTGTAATGCTACTGACTGGTTATCTGTATTATTTCTTTCAAGACATTCCGTCGCGAGTACGCTCTTCCAATACGAACTTACTTATTATTGTACTGGTCTACTTTGCTACCCTCCTGGTTCTTAAGCTTTCTAGTCTGCTACAGAGCCTAGAAGAATTGCCAGGCATTGCTTATATTGTTCCAGCAGCGGTTGGATCGATGCTTATTAAAATGCTATTCAGTGAACAAATTGCGATTGCTTCAAGCCTGCTTTTTGCAGTTTGTGCCGGAGTTTTCTTTAATGGCGAAATTACTGGTCCGATGAACGCATCAGTTGGATTTTACGTGTTAATGAGTTCATTATCAGGGGTCTTTTTCCTTGGAAGGCGAAACCACCGGTCCAATATTCTAAAAGCAGGTTTACTAGTATCTTTAATAAACATTGTGTCGGTGGCTATATTATTAATGATGAAGAATGGCCAATATAGTGGAATTGAGCTTTCATATCATCTTGGATTTGCGTTTTTATCAGGATTTTTATCATCCGTTTTAACTCTCGGACTGATGCCATTTTTCGAAGCGGGTTTTAGAATTATCTCAACAACAAGATTGATCGAGCTATCCAATCCCAATCATCCCCTCTTACGAAAAATTCTTGTAGAAACACCTGGCACTTATCATCATAGTGTGATGGTCGCTAATTTATCAGAGGCAGCCTGTGAGTCAATTGGTGCCAATGGCTTACTGGCAAGAGTAGGAGCTTATTACCATGACATAGGAAAGACAAAGCGGCCCCATTTCTTTATTGAGAATCAAATGAATATGGATAATCCCCATGATAAAATCTCGCCTCAGTTGAGCAAAACGATTATTATTTCTCATGCGACTGATGGGGCCGATATGCTAAGGAAGAATCGTCTTCCGAAAGAAATCGTAGATATTGCAGAACAGCATCATGGGACAACGCTATTAAAGTTCTTCTTCTACAAAGCGAATGATCAGGCTGATCAGCCAATTCCGGAGACGGATTTTCGCTATTCTGGACCAAGAGCACAAACGAAAGAGGCGGCGGTTGTAGGGATTGCAGATTGTATTGAGGCTGCTGTCAGGTCGATGACTAAACCAAATCCAACTGCTATTGAATCTCTTGTTCGAAAAATAATCACCGAACGATTGGAAGATGGGCAATTTGATGAATGTGATTTGTCGCTTAGAGAGCTTGATATTGTAGCTACAACAATTTTAGAAACACTTAATGGGATTTTTCATAGTCGTATTGAATACCCCACAGAAATTAAAAAGAAGGTGACTTCATGAGCCTGGCAATTGATTTTTATGACGAAACGAATACTATTACAGAGGAGCAACTCAACATGCTGCTGGAGTTAGTGAATCACGCAGCAATCGAAGAGGGCGTTGATGCCGGTAGCGAGTTATCGATTATGTTTGTAGACAACGATCGTATTACTGAGATTAATCGCGAGTATCGCGGCAAAGATCAGGCAACGGACGTGATCTCATTCGCGCTGGACGACGAAGAAGAAGGAGAGGTACCCCTCAATCTCGGAGAAGAAGTTCCTCATCTACTTGGTGAAATCGTGATTTCTGTTCAGAAAATAACTGAGCAGTCATTAGAGTATGCACACAGCTTTGACCGCGAATTAGGTTTTTTAACGGTCCATGGCTTTCTTCATTTGCTTGGATACGACCATATGACAGAAGAAGATGAAGTAGAAATGTTTGGAAAACAAAAGGTTTACCTGGAGCAGTATGGCCTCACGAGGTAACAGTTCCAGGCTATCCCGCTTTTTGAATAGCTTCAATTATGCTTCTCAAGGATTTCGATACTTAGTCCGCAATGAACAAAATTTTTTATTTCATCTTATCGCGGGAAGTATGGTGTTGATCAGTGGCATCATACTCGGTTTGTCACTCATTAAATTTTCTATTTTACTTGGGGTTATCGGAGTTATGCTTAGTCTTGAGGCCTTAAATACAGGAATTGAGAGAGCGATCGATTTAATTACAGAAGAAGACCATCCGATTGCAAAAATAGCAAAAGATGTATCAGCGGCAGCAGTATTTCTTTTTGCTATTATTTCAGTTATAATCGGTATCCTTCTCTTTTTCGAACCGATTATCCAATTGTTTCAGTCATAAGGAGGATATATTATGGATAAGCAAATGTTGATTGAAGAAGCTAAAAAAGCAAGAGAAATGGCGTACGTACCCTATTCCAGCTTCAAAGTTGGAGCAGCGCTGCTTTCAGAAGATGGCACTGTATTTGGTGGCTGTAATATTGAAAATGCGGCATACAGCATGTGTAACTGTGCCGAACGTACAGCTTTATTTAAAGCGTACTCAGAAGGTCATAAAACGTATAAAGCTATTGCAGTAGTTGCAGATACTAAACGTCCAGTGCCACCATGTGGTGCCTGTCGTCAGGTGATCTCAGAGCTTTGTGATCCAAATATGCAAGTTATTTTAACGAATTTAGATGGAAAAATACATGAATTAACCGTCAGTGAGCTACTTCCTGGCGCATTTTCACCGGAGGATTTGAATGAGTAAAGAAGTTTTTAAGTCAGGTTTTGTATCGATTGTTGGTAGACCTAATGTTGGGAAATCAACCCTCTTGAACGAGGTGATTGGCCAGAAGATTGCGATTATGAGTGATAAAGCTCAAACTACTCGCAATAAAGTACAGGGCGTCTATTCAACAGACGACGCGCAGGTTGTTTTTATTGATACGCCAGGGATTCATAAGCCAAAACATAAGCTTGGCGACTTTATGATTAAAATGGCGCAAAGTTCCTTAAATGAAGTGGATTTAATTTTATTCGTTATTAATGCTGAGGAAGGCTATGGGGCCGGGGATCAGTATATCATTGACCGACTTCAAAATGTCGATAGTCCTGTTTTCCTTGTTATAAATAAAATTGATCAGGTCCATCCTGACCAGTTGTTTCCAATGATTAATTTTTATAAAGAAAAGTATTCATTTGCTGAGATTATTCCAATATCCGCTCTCCAGGGTAATAATGTAAATACCCTTCTTGATCAAGTTATTAGGTACCTTGATGAAGGACCGCAATATTATCCAAGTGATCATGTGACGGACCACCCTGAACGCTTTATAGTCGCTGAGCTGGTGAGAGAAAAAGTGCTCCACTTAACTCGTGAGGAGATCCCTCATTCGGTCACAGTTGTGACGGAACAGATGATTAAGCGTGAAGACTCGGATGTCATTGACATTCATGTTACGGTGGTTGTCGAGCGATCTTCCCAAAAAGGAATTATCATCGGTAAGCAGGGAAAAATGCTTAAAGAAGTTGGCAAGCGTGCAAGGCAGGACATTGAAGCACTTCTTGGTTCTCGGGTCTTTATGGAAATCTGGGTTAAGGTTGTGAAGGACTGGCGCAATAAACCATCTTCTTTACGTGATTATGGTTACCGAGAAGATGACTATTAAGAGAAATTTTGTTAAATATTCCATCACATAAACCGCCATATGTCAGGTCAAGCTAGAGGTAAGAGGAAAGCTTTTGACAAAATGAAAGGTGGGATCTAGGTGTTAGAGTTTACCTGGAAAATATTTTGTGAGACAGGAAACATCGATACTTATCTTCTTCTGAAGGAAATGGAAACACCGAACAATGAAGAATTTGATTCTCACGCTGATGTGGAAGAAGTAACTCGCCTCACTTGACCTTTTGATGGATGATTGACAGGAAACGGTTGGTGAAAGTTCTTGTTAAAAAAGGTTGAAGGAATTGTAATTCGAACCGTGGACTATGGTGAAACAAATAAAATAATAACGCTTTATACAAGAGAGACGGGTAAGGTTGGCGTCATGGCAAGAGGCGCAAAAAAACCAAAAAGCCGTCTTTCTGCTGTTTCTCAGCTTTTTGTGTATGGTCAATATCTCTATCGCCATACCTCGGGTCTCGGTGGATTAAACCAGGGAGAGATCATTGATTCCTTCCGTTCGATCCGTAATGATTTATTCCTTACGTCGTATGCAGCCTATGCTGCTGAGCTTGTAGATAAATTAACAGAAGAACAGAAGTCAAATCCTTACTTATTCGAAATGCTGTACCAGGTTCTCCATGCACTTGATGAGGAGAAAGACCCGGAAGTTGTGCTGTTTATTTTTGAATTGAAGATGCTTCGCGTAGCAGGCATAACCCCTCAGCTTGATCGATGTGTTAACTGTGGATTAGCTGACGGAAAATTTCACTTTTCCATTAATGAAGGAGGTTTACTGTGTCACCGCTGTTTATCAGTTGACCCTTATCACATACCGATGACAAAACGTGCCGCAGAGCTTCTACACCTTTTCGTCCATATTGACCTTAGGAGATTAGGCAACATTTCGTTAAAAGAAGAGTCAAAGAAAGAAATTAGAAAGATTCTTAATATGTATTTTGAGGCCTACTCAGGTCTCAATCTAAAGTCAAAACGATTCTTAGATCAATTAGAACGTTTTAAACTTGAATAAAAAGCCCAAAAGAGGGCTTTTTATTCGTTTAATAGACCTGACCTAGCTTTTATGAATGAAGATTAGAGAGTACTCCTTAGTTTCACTCGCCATTAAAATAAGTTCGGACCCTTTCAAGGTGATGGTATAATCGTATATAATAATGAAAAAATAGTATAACATTATTGGAAAAGGTGGTGAGTCATATCCAACTTAACAAACGGCAGGAAACGATTCTTCAAATTGTTAAAAATGAGGGACCCATCACAGGAGAACATATAGCAGAGAAGCTTAGTTTAACGCGTGCAACGCTTCGGCCAGACCTGGCAATTCTTACGATGGCTGGCTACCTTGACGCAAGACCGAGAGTAGGGTATTTTTATACTGGAAAAACAGGTTCTCAGCTTCTTACAGAGAAAATCAAAAAAATCAAAGTTGATGATTATAAATCTATCCCTGTTGTGGTTCAGGAAAATGCAAGTGTCTATGATGCGATTTGTTCAATGTTTTTAGAAGACGTCGGCACCCTTTTTGTTGTGAACGAACGAGCACATCTAGTCGGTGTTTTATCTCGGAAAGATCTACTAAGAGCTGCGCTGGGAAAACAGGACCTTGAAAGTATCCCAGTTACGATTATTATGACAAGGATGCCGAATATTACTGTTTGTTCAAAAGACGACCTCCTAATCGAAGTAGCTAACCAGCTAATTGAAAAGCAGATCGATGCACTACCTATTGTTAAGGAAGTAGAAGATGGGATTGAAGTGATCGGAAGAATTACGAAAACGAATATTACAAGATCTCTTGTAGATCTGGCCAAGGATGAAATTATTTAGTACAGGAGGTTTTTATGACAAATACTGTTAATCGCGCGATTGTTTATGTCATATCCGACTCAGTTGGAGAAACAGCTGAATTGGTTGTCAAAGCTGCTGCAAGTCAATTTGATCCGAATGCTTTTGATGTGCGCAGGGTGCCATACGTAGAGGATACAGCCACAATTCATGAGGTGATGACACTCGCAAAAGAAACCAAAGCCATTGTCGCTTTTACGCTTGTGGTTCCAGAGCTCAGAGAATTTCTTCTTGATGTTGCTCAGAAAGAAAACGTTCAGGCAGTTGATATTATCGGCCCTATGATTGGTCATATGCAGGGTGTGGTTGGAAAAACGCCACGCAACGAACCTGGTCTTGTACATAAACTTGATGAAGATTATTTTCGTCGAGTGGAAGCAATTGAGTTTGCCGTGAAATATGACGATGGTAGAGACCCTAGAGGTATCGCTCTTGCCGATGTCGTTCTTGTTGGTGTCTCGAGAACATCGAAAACCCCCTTATCGCAATACCTTGCTCATAAACGATTAAAAGTAGCAAATGTTCCAATTGTCCCTGAAGTAGATCCTCCAGAGGAGCTTTTTAAAGTAGCAGAAGGAAAATGCTACGCTCTGAGAATTAGTCCTGAAAAATTAAACAACATTCGAAAAGAGCGTTTGATTGCACTAGGGCTTAATTCAGAAGCAAGCTATGCAAACATGACTCGAATTAAAGACGAGCTGGAATATTTCGATACGATTATTAATAAAATGAATTGTCACGTCATTGATGTTTCAAATCGTGCAGTTGAAGAAACAGCAAATTTAATCTTAAGTCTATATAAAGGGAAGCACTCATCATAATGGAATGAGTTTATCCAATAACCATCATCTGATTGCAGAAAAAAGACATGAGATGATGGTGTTTTTTTATGCTTTTTATCTGTTCAATTTAATAAATTTAGTATATAATCAAATATTGTCAATAAAAATTGTCTATAATCATAAAGTAGCGCTTTCAGAGGTATAATGATGTTATCGAATCAGGACGTATTAAAATTCTGAAAGTTAAAACATAAATTTCAAAAGAAGGATAACTCAGGGAGATGTAGAATAGAGAATTATGACGAAAAAGAAACTGACGCTTTTTGTCGACGCCGATGCATGTCCTGTGCCAGTTAAAGAAGAAATCATGTCATTTCAACAGGCTTTAACAAACGTTGAAATCATTTTTGTTGCTTCATATGCTCACATGAGCACAACATTCCGTGAAGCTAAATGGGTTATGGTAGACTCTGAGAAAGAAGAAGCCGATCTTTACATTCATCGTCATTGTCGTAAAGGTGATCTTGCAATTACTCAAGATTACGGTCTTGCTAGCTTGTTGCTTCCAAAAGGTGTATTTATTCTATCACCAAGAGGGAAAAGCTACACAGAGGAAAATATTTCAATGCTTCTCCATACGCGTTATCTTGCATCCAAAAGTAGAAGAGCTGGTAAGCATACTAAAGGTCCCCGGAAGTTTACTGATGAGGATCGAATGAGCTTTCGAAAAGAATTAATAAGAATTTTGTCGAATTATGAAGGAGAATACTTTCATTCGTCGAAATTATAGAACCTGATGGTGATAACTAATGAGTGGCAGAATCCCCGAAGAGAAAATTGAAGCAATTCGCCGTTCCACAGATATCGTTGATGTGGTTGGCGATTACGTACAATTGAAGAAACAGGGAAGGAACTTTTTTGGTCTTTGTCCGTTTCATGGAGAAAGTACCCCTTCCTTTTCAGTAGCACCTGATAAACAAATTTATCACTGTTTCGGATGCGGCGCGGGTGGTAACGCTTTTTCATTTTTAATGGAAATAGAAGGATACAATTTTATAGAAGCTGTTCAGGCGCTTGGACAAAAAGCAGGGATTGAACTGCCGGAAATTCAAGATAACCAGAGTAGTGGAGCATCATCGGATAAAGAGGTTATATACAAAGCACATGATTTTCTTGCAAAACTCTATAATCACTGTATGGTGAAAACCCCTGAAGGAAGTAAAGCACGAGACTATCTTAAGAATCGAGGCTTTACAGAGGAAGTCATTGAGCAATTTCAGCTTGGTTTTGCCCCTGATTCTTGGGATTATGCAACGAGTTATTTAGCGAAAAGGAATTACCCATTGCAAAAAGTAGCTGAAGCAGGTCTTTTAGCTAAGAGGGAATTTGATGGAAAGTACTTTGATCGCTTTCGTAACCGTATCATGTTTCCTATTTCTGACCCTAAAGGTAGACCTGTCGCTTTCGGCGGTAGAATATTAGGAGAAGGCGAGCCCAAGTACCTTAATAGCCCTGAAACAGCACTGTTTCAGAAAGGGAAATTGTTGTACGGTTTCCATCTAACTCGTTCTGCTATTCGAATGAAAGATCAAGCAATCCTTCTTGAAGGATATGCTGATGTGATTACAGCGTATGGGAATGGGGTACAAAACGTTGTAGCCAGTCTTGGAACGGCCTTAACAAAGGACCAAGCAAAGCTGATTCGAAGACAAACGGAATCAGTCGTCATTTGTTATGACTCAGATAAAGCTGGGATCAGTGCTGCAACAAGGGCCGCTGATGAACTCCTTGAAGCTGGATGTTATGTAAGAATTGCAAAAATGCCGGACGGAATGGATCCCGATGACTATATCCAAACATATGGAGCGGAACGCTTTGAAAAGGATGTAATAGGGGCAGCGCCAACTGTAATGGCTTTTAAAATGGAGGTTTTCCGATCAGGAAAAAACCTATCGGATGAAGGAGAACGAATCCGCTACATCGAAGAAGTACTTAAAGAAATTAGCGGCTTAACGAAAGCAGTTGAAAGGGATCATTATCTCAGACAGCTGGCAGAAGAGTTCTCACTTTCACTCGATGCGTTAAAGCAGCAAGTATTCCAATTTCATAAGGAGGGGAACAATAAGAAGGATAAGTCTCCTCCGAAAAGGGATAATAATGCTAGGAAAAATTTCTATGTGAAGAAAAAGCTCCTGCCTGCCTTCCATAATGCTGAGCGTATCCTGCTTGCCTATATGATGCGCAATCTGGATGTAGCAGAAAAAGTACAGGAAGAGGTTGGCGGTTCGTTTAACATTGACGAGCATAGTGCGATCGCTGCGTATTTGTATAGCTTCTATGCATATGGCCATGATCCGGACGTTAGTCAATTCATGGAACAGCTTACAGATCCAAACCTCGTCAAAATTGCTTCTGAACTGGCCATGATGGATTTAAATGAAGACGTGTCGGACAAAGAGTT
Organism: Pseudalkalibacillus hwajinpoensis; assembly: GCF_039851965.1. NCBI lineage: Bacteria > Bacillati > Bacillota > Bacilli > Caryophanales > Guptibacillaceae > Guptibacillus > Guptibacillus hwajinpoensis. Next base: position 3,655,733 of record NZ_CP156674.1, read on the forward strand.
ACAGGATTATATCCGACAGGTGTTAAATTATCCAGAATGGATAAAGATAGAAGAGAGAGAAAAAGAAAAGAAAGAAGCGGAAATGAAGCATGATTTTGTCCAGGCAGCTAAGATCGCCATGGAAATTCTCGAAATGAAAAAGAACCTTAAAAATTCATTTTGAGAAATTGAATATCTGTATTGTTGAGATGTATGGAAGGAGGGGATCGAATGGCTGAAAAACCGACACGCCAACCGGCGGAAGGTGAATTAACCATCGATCAAGTGAAAGAGCAGTTAGTGGAGCTTGGGAAAAAAACAAGCTTAATTACTTACTCTACGATCGTTGAACGGTTATCGCCGTTTGAACAAGATTCAGATCAAATGGATGAATTCTTTGAATATCTAGAGGAACAGGGTGTTGAAGTAATAGAAGATAATTCAGACAACCCTTCACCTCAAGAAGTTGAAAAAGAAGAGGAATTTGATTTAAATGACTTAAGTGTACCTCCAGGTGTCAAAATAAATGACCCTGTTAGAATGTATCTTAAAGAAATTGGTCGAGTTGATCTTCTATCAGCTCAGGAAGAGATCAGCCTAGCGCAGCGAATTGAAGAAGGCGACGAAGAGGCAAAGCGCCGTCTTGCGGAAGCAAACCTTCGACTCGTTGTTAGTATTGCAAAACGCTACGTTGGTAGAGGTATGTTATTCTTAGACCTTATTCAAGAAGGTAACATGGGTCTTATTAAAGCAGTTGAGAAATTTGATTACCGTAAAGGTTATAAATTTAGTACGTATGCAACATGGTGGATTCGTCAGGCCATCACGCGTGCGATCGCTGACCAGGCTAGAACAATACGTATTCCGGTTCATATGGTTGAAACCATTAACAAGTTGATTCGTGTTCAGCGTCAGCTTCTTCAGGATCTCGGTCGCGAGCCTTCTCCTGAAGAAATTGGTAAGGAAATGGATCTTTCACCGGAAAAAGTCCGTGAAATATTGAAAATAGCGCAGGAGCCTGTTTCACTTGAAACACCTATTGGTGAAGAAGACGATTCGCACCTGGGAGATTTTATTGAAGACCAAGATGCATTGGCACCATCAGATGCAGCAGCATATGAGCTTCTTAAAGAACAGCTTGAAGATGTCCTCGATACTCTTACTGATCGTGAAGAGAATGTTCTTAGACTTCGCTTTGGACTCGATGATGGCCGAACAAGAACTCTTGAAGAAGTAGGGCGTGTATTTGGCGTTACACGTGAGCGAATTCGCCAAATAGAAGCGAAGGCGCTACGTAAACTTCGTCATCCAAGCCGTAGCAAACGATTAAAAGATTTTCTTGAATAGAATTCTATTCCCTCTGTCTGCTTTTGCAGACAGAGTTTTTTGCGTATTTTGGTCAGAAAATTAGAAATTTAATTGTTAAAAGGAAGAATGGGAGCGGTTGTCTCAATGTCAGACATGGAAATTCAGCCCCACTCAGACAAGAATACATTTCTTGTAATTTATTTTACTGATTTTTCTTTCGTTTTGCAAATGGCCGATGGCCATAAAAAATAGGCTATGGCTGTAGCTATAGGAATCTTTTACAACATTAACGAAAAAATAACATAAAAATTATTTTTATTTTCTAAAATGTTGAAAAAATCACATTTAAACGAGATAATAAAATGTAAGCGCATTCAAAATAGCGGCATTTTACAGGAGGTTTTCTAGAAATGCATTTTGACTTAACAGAAGAGCAGAAAATGATTCAGAAGATGATCAGGGAGTTTGCAGATGAAAAAGTTGCACCTGCCGCAGAACAAAGGGACAAGGAAAAACGTTTTCCTAAAGAAATCTTTAAAGAACTTGGTGAGCTTGGCATAATGGGTTTACCGTTTCCTGAGGAGTATGGTGGAGGCGGGGCAGATACGATTAGTTTTGCAATCGTTGTAGAAGAGTTAAGCAGGGCATGTGGATCGACAGGTATTACGTATTCCGCTCATGTGTCATTAGGAGGGGCTCCCCTTCATTTATTTGGTTCAGAAGAACAAAAACAAAAGTACTTAGCACCTATTTGTTCGGGAGACTCTCTCGGAGCATTCGGACTTACGGAACCAAATGCTGGGTCAGATGCTGGTGGTACAGAGACAGAAGCTGTTCTTGACAATGGAGAATGGGTTATCAATGGAAGCAAATGCTATATTACAAATGCTTCCTATGCGGATCACCTTGCATTAACTGCCATTACTGACCGGAAAAATGGAGAAAAGGAAATCAGTGCAATCATTGTTCCAACATCTGCGCCTGGTTTTCGGGTTGTCGATAATTACGAGAAATTGGGTCTCCATTCTTCAAATACTACGGAACTTGTGATGGAAGATGTGAAAGTTCCAGAGGAGTACCTGTTAGGAAAGCGCGGAGATGGCTTCAGGCAGTTTCTAATTACATTGGATGGTGGACGTATAGGAATAGGCGCTATGGGTGTTGGAATCGCTCAGGCGGCATATGAGAAAGCGCTACAGTACGCGAATGAACGTAAGCAGTTTGGACGCGCTATTTCTCGCTTTCAAGCCATTCAATTTAAACTTGCAGATATGGCGATGAAAATAGAACTCGCTCGAACAATGGTTTACAAGGCGGCATGGTTAAAAGATCAGGGAAAGAAATTCACGAAGGAAGCGTCAATTTGTAAATTGTATGCATCTGAAATTTGTATGGAAGTTTGTGACCAGGCAGTGCAAATACACGGCGGCAATGGATATATGCGTGATTACCATGTGGAACGGTATTTTAGAGATGCAAAGCTTCTTGAAATTGGCGAAGGAACGTCTGAAATCCAGCGCATGGTTATAGCTCGAGAAATTGGCTGTTAAACTGAACGAGCGCTCGATTAGAAGATTTTACGAATAAGGGGTGTGTCTATGAGTGAACTGCTTCATGAGACAATTGGTTCGATGCTTGAGAGACAGGCGGGTCAATATGGTAGCAGAGAAGCTGTTGTCTACTCGAAAGAAGGTATTCGTTATACGTTTCACGAGTTCAATAAGGAAGTTGATCGAACAGCAAAGGCACTTTTACAACTTGGTGTAGAAAAAGGGGAACATATTGCTGTATGGGCAACAAACGTGCCCGAATGGTTACTGCTACAGTTTGCTACAGCGAAGGTAGGAGCTGTGCTGGTTACGGTTAATACCAACTACCAGACAACCGAGCTTGAATATGTACTAAAACAGTCTGAAGCGAAACGCTTGTTTTTGATTAATGGCTTTAAAGGTACATCCTATCGGGAAGCCTTTTTGCTCCTTCAAAAAACTGGAGATAGAGTTACCAAAGGGAAGTGCTCACTCTCTGCATTACCAAACCTGAGAGACGCAGTTTATATTGGAGATGATCCCCCACCTTCATTTATTGGATGGGAAGAATTTATTGAAGGAGGGAACTCTGTTAGCAATGAAGACTTTTCAAATCGAAGAGCAGAACTCCACCCTGATGACGTTATTAATATGCAATATACTTCAGGCACAACTGGGTTTCCAAAAGGAGTCATGTTAACGCATTTTAATATTCTAAATAATGGCTATCAAATAGGACAGTGTATGGAGCTTAGTGAGCACGATCGGCTGTGTATTCCAGTACCTTTCTTCCATTGTTTTGGATGTGTTCTTGGAACGCTCGCTGCATTATCATCAGGTTCTTCCATCTACCCAATTATAGAATTTGACCCGAAACTAGTCCTCCAAACGGTGTCGGATGAAAAGTGTACAGCCTTGCATGGCGTGCCAACCATGTTTATTTCTGAACTTAGTCTCCCGACGTTTGATACATTTGATTTAAGTTCCCTTCGTACGGGAATTATGGCTGGAAGTCCCTGTCCTATCGAAGTTATGAAAAACGTTATGAAACGAATGAATATGTCTGAAATTACAATTGCTTATGGTCAAACCGAGTCTTCCCCTGTTATTACTCAAACCAGAACAAATGATCCGGTTGAGTATAGAGTAAACACAGTTGGTAGAGCGTTGCCAAGGGTAGAAGTGAAGATTATCGATCCGCTTACAGGGGAAGAAGCGAAACATGGAGTGACGGGTGAACTGTGTACAAGGGGTTACCACGTTATGAAAGGCTATTATAATATGCCTGAGGCGACGAGTGAAGCGATTGATAAAGAAGAATGGCTTCATACGGGTGACCTTGCAAAAATGGATGACAGTGGTTACGTTCAGATTACAGGACGTTTGAAAGATATGATTATTCGTGGAGGAGAAAATGTCTATCCACGTGAGATTGAGGAGTTTCTATACACGCATCCCGCTATTCTGGATGTCCAGGTCATCGGACTACCAGATGAGAAATACGGTGAAAAGGTTGTGGCATGCGTTCAGCTGAAAGAAGGGGGAATAGTTTCAGAAACTGATATACTCACCTTCTGTGAAGGTAAAATTGCGAGGTATAAAGTACCAGCTCATATCTTCTTTATTCAGGAATATCCAATGACCGCCTCTGGCAAAATTCAAAAATATCGTCTGAGGGAGTCTGCTCTTGAATGGGTAGAGAAAGAGATTAGAAAGTAACTAGGATAAGACAAAGAGGCATCAGTGAATAGGCTGATGTCATTTTGTTTTATCCTACACATAAGGGGAAGTAAAACCCACTCAAAACGTAGGTCAAACAAGACGATAGGTGGTGTTCAACTGCCCTTAAAGATCCAATTGGTTCAACTAACCATCAGAGGGGAGAATGAAGCGCCCTCTGATGGAAGTTTCACTTTATCGGTAATATTTGCTATGATAGAAAGAGATTGAAAAACAGTGACAAATATGTGATTTACCACGCTTCCCCTTTCCTTTTATAGCGTTTTCAAGTAAAATAAGTTATGATTTGTTTACTCTTACATAATTGGGGAAACGACATCAGCGAATCGGTACAAGGAGGAAAAGAAATGAAAAAGAATCCGCTAATTCCATTTGCATGGACAGCAGTCATCGGATTAATTCTCATAATTGGTGTTTCTTTCTGGGCATTGCAACAGGGCGGCGAGGAGAGTGCTGAAGGTGGAGGCGAAAAGAAAGAGCAAGCTGAAGCAGCAGCACCTGAAGATATTTACGCTCAAAACTGTGCATCCTGCCACGGTGGCGACCTTGGTGGCCAGGTAGGACCAGCTCTTAATGCAGTTGGTGGAAAGTACTCTAAAGATGAAATTCTCGACATCATTAAAAATGGTAAAGGCAGTGGAATGCCTGCGGGAGTTATTCAAGGAGAACAGGCTGAAGCAGTAGCTCAGTGGCTTTCTGAGAAAAAATAAGATGAGAAAAAAGCTTTCTGTGAGAACAGAAGGCTTTTCTATTTGTAGTTTAGATAAGAATTATGCCCTTCGATTTCCTGTTAGTGGATGTCTTTAACGGGTAAACTTAAATAAAAGAAAATGAGATAAGTAGTGGTGAAAAATGAACGATAAATTATTATCAGAACGTTTGAAAATGGTGGCCCGTTTTGTTCCAAACAACAGCCGGGTGGCAGATATTGGATCTGATCATGCCTATCTTCCCTGTTTTTTAATGAACAATAAGCAAATTACATTTGCTGTAGCAGGAGAAGTTAATGAGGGCCCTTATCAATCTGCTCTAAACCAGGTGAAAAGGAGCGGATTTGAAGATGTCATTTCCGTTCGCAAGGGTGATGGACTCGAAGTTATCGAACCGGGAGAAGTGGATGTAATTACGATTGCGGGAATGGGGGGACAGCTCATTCGAGATATTCTTCTCGGCGGACTCGAGGAGCTCCTAGGTGTGAAGCGGTTAATTCTCCAACCTAACGTCGCTGCTCACCTTCTTCGGAAACGATTGGCTGAATTAGACTGGGAACTAGTAGAAGAAACGATTCTAGAGGAAGATGAAAAAATTTATGAGGTGCTCGTTTTCGATGCGGGCAATGGCAGTCGACCATATGAAGGGTTAGATGGAATGGAACTGCAGAAGAATTTACTCGCAGGACCGATGTTGATTAAAGAACAAAATAGTGCGTTTAAGAAGAAATGGGAAAGTGAATTGATAAAACGCGAGGGAATTCTTCGTTCAATGGAACAAGCTGAAACCATTTCAGAGAGAGCAGACCAAATAAAGAACGAGCGAGATTTAATAAAGGAGGTTCTGTCATGAGTAAGCAAGTTTCTGGCCAGGCCATTATTCAAGAATTCGAGTCATGGTCAAAAAGGAAATATGCAGAAGAAGGCGATCCAATTGGACTTCAATTAGGAAGTTTGAATAAAAAAGTATCAAAAGTAATGACAACACTTGACGTATTACCAAATGTTGTGGAGGAGGCTGTTCGGGAAGAAGTTGACTTAATAATTGCTCATCACCCTATTCTTTATAAGCCCCTTAAAAAGATTAATTTAGACACTGAACAAGGAAAGATGATTGAAAAGCTTATTAAAAATGACATTACAGTTTATGCGGCCCATACTAATCTAGATGTAGCTCCAGGTGGTGTAAATGATATGCTTGCAGAAGCACTTGGTCTCGTAGATACGGAAGTGCTCGTTGACACAGTAAAGAACCACTATAAGAAAATTGCGGTATATGTCCCGAGAACACATCAGAAAGAAGTGAGGGAAGCACTGACAAATGCTGGTGCTGGCTCTATTGGGGATTATAGTGATTGCACCTTTAGCTCTGAAGGCACTGGAAGATTCAAACCAGCAGAAGAAACAAATCCGTTTCTTGGAGAACAGGGCAAGCTTGAGACAGTTGAAGAAGTGAAAATAGAGAGTATCTTTCTTGCAGAGCAACAGCCAAAGGTACTTCGTGCAGTAATGAAAGCCCATCCTTATGAAGAAGTAGCATATGATCTCTATTCATTAGATAACGAACCTGAAAAGCTTGGTCTAGGTAAAGTAGGTTACTTGGAAAACGGTATGAAACTAGATGCATTTGCTGATTTTGTTAAAGACAAGCTGGGAGCTAGCGGCGTACGTATCGTTGGCGATTTAAGCTCTACCATTAAAAAAGTAGCTGTTCTAGGTGGGGATGGGAACAAATTTATTAATGCGGCCCGCTTTAGTGGGGCAGATGTTTTTGTTTCTGGTGATATATATTATCACGTTGCTCATGATGCTATGATGGAAGGATTACAAATCATCGACGCCGGTCATAATATCGAAAAAATTATGATCGAAGGTGTTCGAAAGAAGTTACTTTCGTTCATTAACAAGAAAAATTACACAATTGAAATTATCGCCTCTCAGGAGATAACAGATCCGTTTCAGTTTAGATAATGACAAAACCCCACCGGAAAGGTGGGGTTTTCGTTATTTTTTCACTTTCACTTTAGGAAGTATTTTAGAAGCCGGAACATTTCGTTCACGAGTCCATGTATCTTCATTTTCTGGATCATATTGATCAAGGAAACGAATGACTTCTTTCGTAATTGGCGTCGGGGTAGAAGCACCTGCTGTTACACCTATGGTTTCAACACCATGCAACCATTCTAGCTCAATTTCTGAAACATCCGCGATTCGATATGCCGGGGTTCCTGCCACATCGATCGAAACTTGTGCAAGACGGTTGGAATTATTACTTTTAGGATCTCCTACGACTAGAACAAGATCAGTGTCACCAGCTTGCTGAGCGACAGCTTCCTGGCGTACCTGTGTAGCATTACAAATTTCATTATGAATAACAGCGTGAGGATAACGCTCCATCGCGCGTTCCATAATTTCCTGAACATCCCACTGGCTCATAGTCGTTTGGTTAGTGATAATGATACGTTCTGAATCGATTGAAAGCTCATCTACTTCTTCAGGTTTCTCGACTAGATGGACTATATCTGGAGCAATCCCCATTGCGCCCTCAGGTTCGGGATGACCTTTTTTTCCTATATAAATAACATGGTAACCTTCTTTTTGTTTTTCACGAATTAAATCATGTGTAACAGTCACATCGGGACAGGTCGCATCCAAAACGGTTAGACCCTTTTTCTCTGCAAGTTCACGCACTTGAGGTGAAACGCCATGTGCTGTAAAAATGACTGTACCAGAATCGACATTTTTTAAGATCTCCATCCGATTAGGCCCATCAAGTGTGATGATGCCGTCATCTTCAAAAGCATCAGTAACGTGTTTATTATGAACGATCATTCCAAGTATGAATATCGGTCGCGGTAATGTTTTATCAAGAGCTGCATTTCGTGCAATGACCATAGCATCAACAACGCCATAGCAGTAGCCTCTAGGTGATATTTTAGTTACGTTCATCGAGTACCTCCTCAATCCAAAAATGGATTGTTGTATAACTGATCTATCACAATTATAAAGGAGTTAACGTGATAACTCAATGAATCGAGTCGTCTAAACGTAGAGTTTTGGTGTCGATTTTCTTGCATGTTGTTCAGTTGATGCGTTCTTTTTGTTTTTTTGCGATGAACCTGTCGGAGGTTTCGGACTTTTTTTCTTAGCTGTATTTTTCTTCACCTTGGCTGTTCCTTCATCCGATTTCTCAGCATCATCTTCATCTTCATCTTCATCAGAATTGCTAGAGGATTTTTGATACTCTTTGAAAAGCGCGATCATTTCAGGAAGTTGCTTGACCATTGGTCCGTATTGCTGGACCATCGGCTTGATTGTATCAACAGCTTGCATGACTTTTTGGACGTTTTGAATCATACCCATCATATCCATTCCACCCTGACCAGCGCCCGGGAGTAGTCTGGATAACATTCCTCCAGTCTGCCCGGGTGTAACTCCAGGTTGCAGTGCAGGGAAAGAGCCTGGAGGCGATGGAAGTGTTGGTGAAGCCCCTCCACCTCCTAAAATTCTAGATAGCAGTCCACCTGTCCCTGTCTGTGGCGGCTGTGAAAAGCCAGGCCCAGGTCCAGGGAATCCTCCGCCTGAGAATGGAAATCCCATTCCAGGACCAGGTCCGCCTTGAGGGGAGGGAGGAAATTGGTTCATGTGATGCCCTCCTTTCCATAACTTGACCCTTTTATGCTGTCGTTACTATTTACAATATGCTAAAAAAATCGAAGGTGTGAGAACTTCTCATATTGGGCATTAAAGATAGAGAATGGTCTTTTTTGACGTATGGCGCTTTTAGGTAAATTGGGCTATAATATAAGGTGGATTAATGGATGGAGGAACAAAAATGAAACATTTTGATAGATTAGGGCTTAAGCCTTTTTTAATTGAAGCTCTTAAAGCACAAAAATTCTCAAGACCTACTGAGATACAAGAACGTTTAGTACCGGCAATTCGAAACGGTGACAGTGCCATTGGACAGTCCCAAACGGGCTCTGGTAAGACTCTTGCCTTTTTATTACCGTTGATTCATAGAATCGACCAGGGTAAAAACGAGTGTCAGGCTGTTATTACGGCTCCAACTAGAGAGCTTGCAGATCAAATTTATACGGAAGCACTCAAGCTAATTGCAGGGCTGCCTGAGGAAGAAACTATTTCAATCAAAAAAGCCGTTGGTGGAACGGACCGTAAACGAATGATTAGCAGAATGAAAAACACGCCTCATATTGTCATCGGCACACCTGGACGAATTAAGGATCTTGTTGAAGAGCAGGCACTTAGCGTATTTCCTGCTACGATGCTCGTGGTCGATGAAGCTGATCAAATGCTTGATATGGGCTTTATTGAAGATGTTGATTATATTGCTTCAAGAATGGCGAAAGATTTACAAATGCTAGTCTTTTCAGCAACTATTCCTAAAAGCCTGCAGCCGTTTTTGAAGAAATACATGGACAATCCGAAATTCGTTGAAGTTAATGCGGAACAGGTAACTGCGGATAAAGTAGAAAATATTTTCATCCCTGCAAAATACCGCGAGAAGAAAGAGCTGCTTCTCAATGTAACGAAAGCAATTAACCCTTATCTAGCGCTTGTTTTTACTAACACGAAACAAACGGCGGATGAAGTGGCTGATTTTCTAATTGAGAATGGTCACAACGTTGAGCGTTTGCACGGTGCTGTTCAGGCACGCCAGCGGAAACAAATTATGAAGAAAATCCAACAGGCGGAATGCCAGTACGTCGTAGCAACTGACCTTGCATCAAGAGGAATTGATATCAAGGGTGTATCTCACGTGATTAACTTTGAGCTTCCGAAAGATCTGGATTTCTATATTCACCGGGTCGGCCGTACGGCTCGCGCAGGTCTGGACGGGATTGCTTATACACTTGCTGAACCTTCCGATCAAGAGGCTGTTCAGAAGCTAGCTGCGAAAGGGATTCAAATTGAATACAAAGAAGTGAAGAATGGGGAGTGGGTTGAAGCAAAGCCAGTAACTCCTCGTAAGAAACCAACTTCTTCAAAGCCGGAAGTATTCGTACCGAAACCGAAAAAAGTAAAACCGGGATACAAAAAGAAAATGCAGCAGGAACGTGATCGAATTCAACAAAAGCGTGGAAGAAAGTAAGGTTTAAGTCCTCTTTATAAAGAGGACTTTTATTTGATTTACCTTGATAAAGCGCCTGTGCTATCATGAGTGGGATAGGAAAGGAATGAATAGAATGTTAAAAATAGGATCGCACGTTTCAATGAGTGGAGATAAGATGCTCCTTGGTGCTAGTGAAGAAGCTGCTTCATATGACGCTACAACCTTTATGATTTATACAGGAGCACCACAGAATACAAGAAGAAAAGCAATTGAAAAGCTTAATATTGAAAAAGGGACGGCACATATGAAAGAACATGGTATGAAGGATATTGTTGTCCATGCTCCTTATATTATAAATATCGGTAACACAACGAAACCAGAGACGTTTCAATTGGGCGTTGATTTTCTGAGATCTGAAATTGAGCGTACTCATGCCCTTGGTGCACGCCAAATCGTCTTACATCCAGGAGCTCATGTAGGAGCAGGAGCTGAACAGGGAATTAAGAAAATTATCGAAGGGCTTAATGAGGTTCTTACAGCGGAGCAGGAAGTTCAAATTGCACTTGAAACAATGGCGGGTAAAGGTTCTGAATGCGGAAGAAGTTTCGAAGAACTTGCCCAAATTATTGATGGTGTGACACACAACGAAAAGCTTTCTGTTTGTTTTGATACGTGTCATACCCATGATGCAGGATATGACATTGTTAATGATTTTGATGGCGTTCTCGATCAATTTGACCGAATTGTTGGTATTGATCGATTAAAAGTTCTCCACGTGAATGATAGTAAAAACGAATGTGGTGCTTCGAAAGACCGCCACGAGAATATCGGATTTGGCTATATTGGATTTGACGCGTTGAATAAAGTGATTCACCATGACCAGTTGAAGGAAATTCCTAAAATTCTGGAAACGCCATATGTAGGTGAAGATAAGAAAAACAAGAAAGCACCTTACAAGCTAGAAATCGAAATGCTCCGCAATCAGAAATTCGACGAAGATCTCAAAAACAAACTCACAGCAATCTAACAAAAAACCGCAATCGCGGTTTTTTTTACGCATTAAGAAATGAAAGAATCAACTTGTTTACTTTTGAGGCTACGCTCGGGCTTACTTCACGACTAATTTTCATCAAAATCCGCTTTCTTTGTTCCTGATTAGAAATATCAATATTTTCTTGCTTCAATATTTGAATGATTTTCTTAGCATCCTTTTCAGTTAGTGTGATGCCATATTGAGTAGAAAGCTGAAGCAATTCCTCAGTTGTGATACGGTTTAATTTAAAGTTAACCAGTTGAAGCTGTATTGGATTCATGACGATGCCTCCTTTGCCTATCTCATACTATGCACATTGTTCACTGAGGTGTTCGAAATTCATGTTAATAGAGTTGACGCCTTTATAGATGGTTGAACTTTCTATATAATATTAGTTAACTATTCCATCTTGCCTAGGGGGGCTTCATGCAAAAAAAACAACATCGAAAAGAAAGTAAGACGCACCTGATTTACAGGCTGTTAATGATTATGATTGGGGCTTTTCTAGCTGCAGCAGCTATTGAACTATTTTTGGTGCCAAATCAGTTAATCGATGGTGGTATTATTGGTGTTTCACTAATTCTAGATCATCTTACCCCATTTAATTTTGCGGTTCTCGTCATTGTTCTAAACATTCCTTTTATGTATTACGGGTACAAACAAATTGGAAAAACATTTGCTTTTTCAACCTTATTTGGCATTATTGGCCTAGCTGCCTTTGAAACTAAGCTACATCACACTGCTCCATTTACGACAGAGCCCATTCTAGGAACAGTGTTTGGTGGTCTGACATTAGGTCTTGGTGTCGGGCTAGTTATCCGCCACGGTGGGTCGATGGACGGAACTGAAATACTGGGTATCCTCTTAACTAAGAAAATTCCATTTTCCATCGGAGAATTCGTAATGTTTACTAATATTTTTATTTTTACATGGGCTGGCTTTGTTTTTAGCTGGGAAAATGCTATGTATTCGGTGATGGCTTATTATATTGCTTTTAAAACGATTGATACGGTGATCCAGGGGCTGGATGAGACGAAAGCCGTTCTCATTGTATCTGATCATTATGAAGAAATCTCTGACGCGATTCTTGATCGCCTAGGAAGAGGAACAACAAAGCTTGTAGGAAAAGGTGGTTATACGGATGAAGAGAAAGAGGTCATCTACGTCGTCATTACTCGTCTTGAAGTTACAAAACTGAAAAGTGTTATTTATGATATAGACACTCAAGCATTCATTACGATCATGAATACACAAGAAACAAGGGGTGCAAAGTTTAAGTCCCCAATTCATTAGACTCCCTGATTCAGGGGGCCTTTTTTCTTAGATCCAAAAGGTAAATAGTGAGCAAAATAGTAAAAAGGTTTTAGAATAACATGATAGGGTATATTCTTAACTGGTGCTCTCCAGCTTCATAAATACCAGTTGAAAAGGAGTGCAAGATTATCAATTTTATTCAAAACAATCTTAAAAAATCGCTATCAGTACTCTCAGCTATTGTTCTAACACTTGTTCTAGCAGTAATTCTCGTTCAATCTCATTTATTTACTGAGCAGGTGGCTGATGCAGAAACTAGAGTAGGGGATTTGGATCATAAAACATCACCTATCGATGATCAGGTGAAAACACAGACAGCGTTAACTAAATTAGAAAAAAAGACAGGTTACTCATTGGATGCCGGTTCAGTGAGTGTAGAAGAATGGAAGAAAGCGAAAGCCTACTCGGAACAATTCTATAAGGACAGCGAAGGAAAGTTCAAAAAGAAATGGGGACTTTTCCTTTCCTATCAGTCGATGAAAGTAAATATTGATCCAGCCATTGCGTATGAACTTCTTAAAGTAGAGACAGGTAATACGTTTAATCCAGATCTAATCGGTCCGGAAACAAAATATGGACATGCTTATGGTATGGCTCAGTTTATGAAAAATACAGCACCCTGGATCGCAGATATGGCAGGTATTGATTATTCTGAGGAAAAGTTATTTGACCCCTATTTCTCAATGACGCTCTCAGTCACATACCTTGATTTTCTCTATAACAAGTATGATAACTGGGATGAAGCTCTGACAGCTTACAATCGCGGTATTGGTGGCCTGCAGACTTATGTATCACGAGAAGGTACGCCAAAAAGCAGCTATTCAGAAGAAATTCAGGAGATGGCGAGTCTTCATGAGATGTAATTGCCGCTAAATAGCACCTTCGCTTCTTAGTCAGAAGCGTAAAGAAACCCCCACTGGTTATAGGAGACCAGCGGGGGTTTTGTAATCCTAGTATCTGTACGTGGTGCTCCAACTAGAAATCGGAATATTGACTCAGCTCTTAAACGGTAGTAAATTCTGTTGATAGAAGCATCACGTTATAAATTAGAGAAAGGGTTTTGTATCAATTTTTCCTGACTATTGATTAATCCGTCGCTCTTCTTCTTTTCGACGTAATGATAAATGCCGTCCGAATCCTGCTCTCGAGCTTTAACATTATCTCTTAGGATAAGGTCAAGAGTGGCTTTGATTTTTCTTTTTAGGTTCGGCTGAAGAATAGGAAAGAGAATTTCAATCCGTTTATCCATGTTTCTTGTCATCATGTCAGCTGATGAAAGATACATATTTTCTTCACCACTGTGGTGGAAGTAGAAGATACGCGTATGCTCCAGAAACTCGCCAACAATACTTCTAACGCGAATATTGCTACTGATCCCTTCAATACCAGGACGAAGACAGCAAATGCCTCTAACGATTAGATCAATCGTTACACCTGCCTGTGAAGCTCTGTAGAACTGTACGATTAAGTCTTTATCCGTTAATGAATTCATTTTGGCAATGATACGTCCTCTACCTGTTTTTTTATGATGCTCAATTTCTGTTTCAATCAAGTGAATAAAAGAATCTTTAATTTCTCCTGGTGAGATTGAGAAGTAGTACCAATCTGGCTTCGTGCGATATCCACTCAAGTAATTAAAGAAATTTGTTGCGTCTATACCAAGTTTTTGGTTGGAAGTTATAAGCCCCATATCCGTATAAACTTTTGCAGTGGCATCATTGTAATTGCCTGTACCAAGATGGACGAAGCGTTGAATAACGTTCCGTTCTTTCCGTACGACGAGAGTAATTTTGCTATGGGTTTTTAAAGAAGTCATGCCATAGATGACGTTAACTCCTGATTTTTCGAGTTGTTTTGCCCACTGAATGTTATTCTCCTCATCAAAGCGAGCCTTTAATTCAACAAGAACGGTAACAAGCTTTCCGTTTTCTGAAGCCTTCGCTAACGCGTTAATAATGGGAGAATCGTCACTAACTCTGTATAGTGTTTGTTTAATTGCGAGTACTTTTGGATCATTCGATGCTTGAGTAATAAATTCCACTATTGGATCAAAGGATTCAAAAGGATGATGAAGTAACACATCTTTCTTTAAAAGTGTAGAGAAAATCGGTTGATCATTGTTCAAATCTCTAGGGGTTTTTGGAAGTAATTTAGGAAATAAAAGGTGTTCATGTGACGGACTTAGCGTTTTATAAAAACCGAAAAGGAATGTGAGGTCAATTGGGCCATCAACCACATAGACATCTTTTTCGTGCAGTTCCAAATTATCAATTAAAAACTTCGTTGCTTCCTTGTCATTCCAGTCGCGACGAATTTCCAGCCGTACCGCTGATCCCCACTTCCGTTTCTTTAATTCTTCCTCTATGACTTCAAGTAGATCTCGAGCACCTTCTTCGTGAATCGGAAGGTCTGCATTTCGTGTGATGCGAAATTGTGATGTAGAAATCACACGATAACCTTCGAAAAGTTTGTGGCAATTTTGGCTAATTACATCCTCAAGTAGAATAAAACAGCGGTTCCCATCATTGGATGGAAGTTCAATAAAACGATCAAGTGCAGGCGGAATTCGTACAATCGCAAGGTAATTCTCTGAATTACTTTCTCGTTCTTTCTCAAGCATGACAGCAAGATTTAAGGCTTTATTCGGTATGACAGGGAACGGTCGATAAGCATCGATTGCCATCGGCGTAAGGCTAGGATATATTTGATTTTCAAAGTGATTCGTTACAAATGAAAGTTGCTCTACTGAAAGGTTCTGTATTTTAAGTAAATGGATGTTCTCTTCCTTAAGAGAGGGGAACAGTCCATGCGTGAATGTCTCGTACTGACGATTAACTAGCTCATGATTAATACGAAAGATTTCGGAAAGCTGTTCTTTAGGGGTCAAACCTGCTTTGTTTTCAGGCTTGTTAAACCCAGCAGCAACTTGATCCGTCAACCCGGCGACCCTTACCATGAAAAATTCGTCCAGGTTTGAGCTGAAAATTGCAAGAAACTTTAATCGTTCTAGTAATGGATTACGTGTATCGATTGCTTCTTCAAGAACTCTTTTATTAAAGCCAAGCCAGCTTAGTTCTCGGTTGTTATAGTAAGCAGATGATTCAATATTTATTTGGTTGAGGTTATTTTGTGACTTTTCCATAGACATACCTACCTTTTTAGAACGCTTATCTTTATTCTATCAAAAAAGTATTTATGGTGTGGGTTTGTGAGTGTAATGAAATTGTAAAGAATGTCTAAATGTTCTGGAAATCAAGCTCTATTTCTATACCATAGGCTCTTTCCAGATGCTTGACATGTTTTTCGCATTTTTCCTTTTCGAAGACAAAATCCTTATGACACATCACTTTCAAAGTGAATTTATTTTCATGCTTTGAGTTCATTAGCTTAACCTGGTCAACGACGTTTCGGTTCGTCGTATTCAAGAAATACGAAAATTTCAGTATCGCACCCAGTTTCTCAAATTGTTCTAATTCATGATCCGTAAACCATGTAACGTAAGGCGACACAAAATCTTTAAAGGTTGATTTGTTTTTAAACGATGCAAGTAGAGCAAGAATGATTCGATTTTTATGGTTCATACCATTTAGAGCGGTATTGGATAGAATGTAAAACGTATGCTGACTGACAGATTCGCTTTCAATATGATCACCAAGGTAATTTAATTGTGCTGCTTGCTGTAAAAAGTTCTGCCATCCAGTAAGGGTTAAATAACCAGCGCTATTAAACTGTTCAGCAAGCAAGAAGGCCGTTTTTTTGAGTGAGGCTATCCTCATGTTGTTAATGTTGTATTTGACCGATAAAGCTTCAATATTTTTTTCTGTAATATTTGGGAAGCGATCTGTAACTTGATTGGAAATGAGCGTTTCGTAAATATATCCTTCCCGTAACCCTTTACGGCACATCAAGAATGAAGGAGCTTTTACATAGTGAGTAAATGAAAATATCGCTTGAATAGCCGGGATAATAATGTCTGCGCGTTCCTTCGATAATCCCTCTACTTTTTTTCGACTACTTAAAGGGTGCTCTTTAAGTTGATTTATAACTCCAAGGATTTCTTCAGAGGGGAATTCATAATGGTGTATGCCAGAAAGTGGGTATTGACATTGTTTCTGATGGATTTGAGAAAGATTACGTGCGCTTCCTCCAATTCCGACTACACGCAGATTACGCTTTTTAATCCAGGGAATTTCCCTGAATTGGTCGCATACGAATTTATTCAGTTTCTCTAATTCTAGAGTCGTAGGTTTATCATTATGGATGAACTCCTGCTGAAGAGTGAGAGCTCCAAAAGGAAAGCTATGATAATGCTTTATTTTGCGATTTTCCATGTATGTAATTTCCGTACTTCCGCCACCAATGTCAATGGTATAACCTTCCTCAAGATTCGTCGATTGAATAACGGATAAGTAACCGTAGTAGGCTTCTTCTTTTTCACTTAAAACCGTCATGTGATAGTCGGTTTCTTTTTCCACCATTTTCACAATCTCATCTCTGTTCTTAGCCTGCCTAATGGCTGCAGTTGCAATGACATTAATAGAACTAAGTTCATAAGAACGTGTTACGGTTTGAAACAGATGCAGTGTTGTTAAAATTTGGTTAATTCCTTCTTTATTTATTGTATTGTCTTTATCCAAGTATGATCGAAGTCGAGCAGTGTATTTTAAGTTTTGCTCTTCAAATAATACATGGTAAGCATTCATTTTATAAATAACAAGTCGGATCGTATTGGAACCTATATCAATCACGGCATAGTATGGTTGTTGTGACACGATGAAAATCCTTTCTGAGTCGAAATTTTCTTTTAATTATACACGAAAAGAAGGAGGGTAAGGAAACATGATAAGGAAATTTACAAATTGCGACGATATAGGGTATACTATATACTGTAAATCGTAATCATTCTTAATAAATGGCGGGTTTTAATTATGACAAATTCGAACAATATCATAGATCTTCAAACTATCTCCTTTCATTATGGAGATAGTTATGTTCTTGAAGATATCACTTTTTCTATTCCGAAAGGGGCTTTTGTGGGGCTTGTAGGACCAAACGGTTCTGGGAAATCCACTTTAATTAAAATCATTTTTGGTCTTCTTAAGCCTCAAAAAGGACATGTGCATATTTTTGGTAAAAAAATCAATAAGTTTCATGACTGGAGTAAGATTGGTTATGTTTCTCAGAAAGCCAATAGCTTCAATTCAGGCTTTCCAGCTTCTGTGTTTGAAGTCGTGTCAATGGGGTTAACAAGTAAACTCGGGCTATTCAGATTTATGAAGGCGAGTGATCGAAAAGCTGTCATGGATGCGCTAAAGCTTGTAGGAATGACGGATTTTGCATCAAGTAATATTGGTGAGCTTTCAGGCGGACAGCAACAACGAGTATTTATTGCAAGAGCGCTTGTTAGTAATCCGGAAATTCTGATTTTAGACGAACCCACCGTAGGTGTTGATGCAAATTCAACAAGTGACTTCTACCAGCTTCTAGGGAAGCTTAACAGGGAAAATGGAATAACGCTGCTCCTTGTTACACACGATATCGGAACGATTACGGATAAGGTGTCACATGTAGCCTGCTTAAACAGGACACTCCATTTCCATGGGGAAACGAAGGAATTCGAACAGTTTAATGATCATGAACTGTCAGGATTTTATGGGCATCATGTTCATGTTTTAAATCACGATCATGGTCATGGAGGATTATAAATGATTCAGGCTTTATGGAAATTTGAGTTTTTACAGAATGCCTTTATGGCTGGAATATTAATTGGCATTATCGCGCCACTACTTGGTGTGTTTATTGTGGTGAGGAGGCAGGCTCTAATTGCTGATGCACTTTCTCATATTACTCTTGCTGGGATTGCAGCAAGTCTCCTCCTTGGAAAGTATGTTACCTTCTGGCAGGGAATAAACCCGGTTTACATGGGAATGGGCTTTTCTGCTGTTGGGTCTTTATTCATTGAGCAGCTTCGAAAAGTCTACAAGCATTTTGAAGAACTTGCTATTCCGATTACACTTTCGGGTGGGATTGGTTTGAGTGTCGTCTTCCTATCCCTTGCTGATGGGTTTAATTCAGACCTTTTTAATTATTTGTTTGGAAGTGTTATTGCGATTAGTCGTGGAGATTTATTAACGGTAGCTGTTATCACGGTGGTTGTTATATTGGTAGTCACTATTCTTTACAAGGAATTATTTTTTCTATCATTTGATGAAGAGCAAGCGATCGTTTCAGGCATTAGAGGGAAGCTGATTCACTTCATCTTCATATTACTCGTCGCTTTTGTGATTGCCGTTTCCATGCAAATCGTTGGTGTGTTGCTTGTTTCTGCTTTGATGACAATTCCTGTTGCTGCAAGTATTCGAATAGCGCGAGGGTTTAAACAAACAATCGGGTTTTCCATTTTATTTGGTGAGGTAGCCGTTCTTGGTGGATTGGTTCTAGCTTATTATCTCGATATTGCGCCAGGTGGCACAATTGTACTGTTATCTGCGCTAATCCTTGTAGCCGTTCTTTTATTTAAACAATTAAAGCAAAGGAAATCTTAATATAATGAGGTGGAAGCGTGAATGTATCTACAGCATTGCGAATATTAAAAGACGAAGGGTTTAAGTATACCGAGAAGCGCGAGGATCTTGTGACGCTTTTTGCTAAAGAGAAGAGATATCTTTCAGCAAGAGATGTTTTGATTCACATGCAAAAAAGCTATCCAGGCATGAGTGTTGATACGATTTACCGCAATTTAACACTTTTTAGGGAGCTGACCATTCTAGAAGAAACAGAATGGGATGGAGAGAAGCGCTATCGATTAAGTTGTTCAACAACGAGTCACCATCACCATATCATCTGTCTGGACTGCGGAAAAACACGTCAAATTGAATCATGTCCGATGGAAGATATTCCGGTTAGTGATTCTGAATTTCAGGTTACGGGCCATAAGTTTGAAGTATATGGTAAATGCGGAGAGTGTCAGTTCCATTAAAATGAAACCAAAAACGGAAGAGCGTTATGCTCTTCCGTTTTTGGTATAGAAATGGATCCAGCTTTTAGCTTCTGACCAGTTGTTTAAGCGTTCAACTCTCGCTGGGACGGGTCCCTGATTATAAGGGGTATCAAATAAAATGACGGGGATGTTACACTCTTCTGCAATGGCGCAGGCATTATCATGCTTATCTTCAAAAAACACGTCAACATTGTGCTCGATAATAGCATCAATTTTATCGTGCTTTCCAATTAACTCGATGTGATGGTAAGGCACTTTATTTAGTGTAAACCAGTTTTTAGTTGTATCCAGTAAATGATTGCCCCTTGCACTAATGTAGAAAAGTTCGTAATCGCTTTTCCAATCTTCAAGAGTGGGGTGGGCATCCTCAGCTAACAGGGCATTTGCATAAATGCTCTCTTCATTCTTCTTGAGCCACTCAAAAAACTCTGTTTGTGAAATATTAAGAAGGTTGGCTAGATTATATTGGGTAATATCAGGAAGCGATAGCTTTCGATTGAAAGAAGAATTTAAGTAGGGAAGAAATGTTTGTGGACTAGTCACGGTCCCATCAATATCCAGGCCGAGTCTTTGTATTGGCATAATAAAACCCCTTTTATAGTTTGCTCTTCCTTTATCATATCATATTCAGGTACATGCTAAAGTGGAAACTGGTAGTATCTTACTGCCGTCAAAAACATATTCTTTAGCTTATTAACGAATACTAAGCATGCTCCACAACAAGTAAAGTGAGGGATGTATATGACAGAAGACAGACATGATAAGGAACTGGATCTTACGGAGGAACGTGAAGTACGCAGTGAAGAGGAATACCTGGAAGAAGCTGCGGCTGAAGTAGCCCCCGGTGTATTGGACCGTCCTTATTTGCAGTCGCCTGAAAATGAACGTCCAACATCTGAGGAGCGTCAAGAGCATTTAGAAGCTAAAAGTAAGGAACAGGAAAAGACCGGTGTCGGAGTTGGTGTGGTTGCTCTGGCTCTATCGGTACTATCATTGTTTATTCTTCCCGTTATTTTTGGAGCAGCGGGAATTATCGTAGGATTTGTTGCGAGGAGAAAGGGATTGACCACGCTCGGCTCATGGGCGATCGGTGTCGGTGCCGCTTCAATGATCATCAGCTTATTCTTCGCCCCGTTCTTTTAGCTGAAGAGTGTGAAAAAGCCTGACATCCACTGGATGTCAGGCTTTTCAACTAGATCAGGCATTTGCTTCTGCATTTGCCTTTTCTTCTTCCATCTTTTTATAATGCTCTTCAGCAATTTTATCGACTTCTTTTTTCAGCTCTTCTACCATAGTTTCTTCCGGAACCTTCCGAATAATTTCGCCATGGCGGAACAATAGTCCTTCTCCACGTGCACCAGCAATCCCTATATCTGCTTCCCGTGCTTCACCAGGTCCGTTTACTGCACAGCCTAGAACAGCAACCTTAATTGGGGCTTTAATGGTAGAAATGTATTCTTCCACTTCATTAGCGATTGAAATAAGATCAATTTCAATTCGTCCACATGTTGGACAGGAAATTAATGTCGCTGCATTTGCTGCAAGACCGAATGATTTAAGAAGCTCTCGTGCAACCTTAACTTCTTCAACTGGATCAGCACTAAGTGATATACGTGCAGTATTCCCGATCCCTTTAGAGAGAATTACTCCAAGACCTGCGGCACTCTTAACAGTACCAGCAAAAAGAGTACCTGATTCAGTAATACCAAGGTGAAGCGGGTAGTCGAAAGAACGCGCCGCAAGTTCATATGCTTCTGTAGCGAGGTTAACATCGGAAGCCTTCATTGATACGATAATATCGTAGAAATCAAGGTCTTCAAGAATCTTGATGTGGTGCAGTGCACTCTCGAGCATCCCTTCAGCAGTTGGATAACCGTACTTTTCAAGGATTTTTCTTTCAAGTGAACCGGCATTTACACCAATTCGAATCGGGATGCCTTTTTCCTTAGCAGCTTTTACAACAGCTTCAACTTTCTCGCGACGGCCAATGTTACCAGGGTTAATTCTGATTTTATCAGCGCCGCCTTCAATTGCTTTTAAAGCTAGCTTATAATTGAAGTGAATATCAACAACGAGTGGAATGTTAATCCGTTTCTTAATTTCTGGAATAGCATCTGCTGCTCGATCATCTGGACATGCTACGCGTACGATCTGACATCCTGCTTCTTCCAGACGATTAATTTCAGCTACAGTAGCTTCCACATCGTGTGTCTTTGTTGTTGTCATACTTTGAATAATAACTTCGTTGTTACCGCCTATTGTTAATGGACCTACTTTAACCGGTCTCGTTTTACTACGGTGAGTAATTTCATTCATGCGAAAATCGCTCCTTTTACATGTAGGATTGCATGCCTCATGATTTAGATCGCTTTGTATATGTTCCCGAACGAGGGAATTGAACTCTTCTTTAATACTATCCCATTGTAGCAACATTGGAAGGCTATTGACAAGAAATAATCACTGTGAGGACGTATCGGTATAGGTAGGGATTTTATATTGTTGCCCAATTTGAATTTGAGTAGGTGGGATTTTGTTTAATGTTTCGAAATCATGCACGATTGTATCTATTGAGACAGGGATCGTTCCATTTTCTTTTTCGACTAATGAGAGTACTGTATCCCCGGCCTTAGTATTATGTATCACATAAGGTGTCTTAGCATTTTCTTCAGGTGGTGCCTCGATATCGTTAGAAACGTCATAAGTGGCAAGAGTACCGGTCGTTAAATCGTAGTAAGTCGTATGAAGGACAAGCAGAAAAAGTGCTACAGTTAGTAGCTTGCGCATATCATTCACCGCTCTTCCTTGAATCATATTTTAATTCTACTGTATGCTTGTCCATCTAGAATATGACACAAACCTCCTGTGCCTCCTGTGAAATTATCTTTTCTTTCCAGTGCGTGTCGAGTAAAATAGCAAAGAGATGGAGAGGCAACGAAAGTTTCTCTATCAGGACGACTTAAAGAGAAAAAAGGAGATCAAACTATGTTTAAAAAAGTTATGCCGTTTTTCTTGTCTATGTTGTTGGTGGTGTCTATCCTGCCAATTGTTGCATATGCAGATGCTGCTGTAGGTGATGTCATCGTCACTCTAGGTGAGGATTTGACAGAAGATCAGAAGCAAAAACTGTTAGAGGAAATGGAAGCTCCAAAAGATGTAATGACAGTACCTGTAACCAATGAAGAAGAACATCAATATCTTGGAGATTATATAAGTAAAGCATTAATCGGAACACGCGCTTTATCGTCTTCTTCTATTACAATTGCAAAGAAAGATGCTGGTTTAAGCGTAGAAACAAATAACATTAATTGGGTAACTGATGATATGTATGCCAATGCTTTGATTACAGCAGGTGTGAAGGATGCAGATATCTATGTAACGGCTCCTACTGAAGTTTCAGGAACAGCTGCCCTTACAGGATTGATTAAAGCGTATGAGCTAAGCTCGGATGAAGTGATTCCTGAAGAACAAAAGCAGGTAGCAAATGAGGAGCTTGTAACAACTGCGAAATTAAGTGATAGTATCGGTGCTGATAAAGCAACAGAATTAATGACAAAGATTAAAGATGATATCGCCACTAATCCCCCTGAAACGGAAGAAGATCTTAGGGAACGAATCAAACAAATTGCAAGTGACTCTGGCATTGAATTAACCGGGGAGGAGCTTGATGGACTAGTGGCATTATTTAATCGAATGAAGAATCTTGACATCGATTGGGATCAAATGAAAGGTCAGTTAGAGAACGCAAGGGAAAACCTTGATGAATTCTTGAATAAAGAAGAAACACAATCATTTATTCAAAAAATTATTGATTTCTTTATCGCGCTTATTGATGGTATAAAAGGGGTATTTAAATCGTAAAGTGACATTGAACTGAAACTTTTCCTGCTTGTAATCGTATAAGGAGAGAAGGAAAAAGGAGGGAGCGAAGATGGAAATTCTATCGTTGCCAGCTATAGGTTTTCTAGTCGTACTGCTTAGCGTACTTTTTTTGTTTGGTGA
Source organism: Pseudalkalibacillus hwajinpoensis (assembly GCF_039851965.1). Lineage (NCBI taxonomy): Bacteria > Bacillati > Bacillota > Bacilli > Caryophanales > Guptibacillaceae > Guptibacillus > Guptibacillus hwajinpoensis. The sequence continues at coordinate 3,679,419 of NZ_CP156674.1, forward strand.
ATTGCTTGTTCGTGTAAAAGGGATTTTTGGTGTCATTGGGATTCTCATGTTAACGTTCTACTTTAGTTTCCATCTCACGTCATTACCTTCCATGCTATGGATGGGGCTTGTTTTTGCGGTTGGTCTCGCTTTAGTCATTCTCGATGGAAAGCTATTGAATGATGGAACTTTTGGGTTAATCGGTTTATTAATGATGGTCACGGCTGTCGCGATTCCCTCTCCATCTTTTCTATACGGTCTGCTTGTTTCGAGTGGCTTTTTGATGGGTACGGCTGCTTCTTTTCTATTTCTACGTGTTTTTCCAGCGCGTTCAATGTGGACTAAAATGACGTTGAAGGACCGATTGAGCAGTGATATGGGGTATAATTCTATGAATGAGGGGTACAAAGAATTAATTGGTAAAACCGCTACGACGATTACTCCATTCAGACCGAGCGGTACAATTCAATTGAATGAGAATAAATATAGTGCTATCTCAGCAGGAAGCTGGATCGATTCAAATGTCCAGGTTGTAATTACATCTGTTGATGGAACACGCATTGTAATCGAAGAACAAAAAGAGAAAAGTAAAAGACATCCAGTCTAATGGATATAGGCCTCGGGTCATGGATCCGAGGCTTAAATTATTAACTTTTTCTAATCCGTTTATCCCGATCTCTAAACTAGGGTTGACATATTGTTAGATAATAGTTAAGATTTAGAAAATAACTTATCAAGAGAGACCGAGGGACTGGCCCGATGACGTCCAGCAACCTGCCACCAGGCAAGGTGCTACTTCCAGCAAAATGGAGTCCATTTTGGAAGATAAGGTGAATCAAGGTAACCTGATCTGTCTTTCCAATTTGGGAAGGCTTTTTTAGTTATTAAGCCTCTCCTACTCATCAAATGTAATTAAGGGGGGTTTCTAAATGAAAAATGAGAAACAGAATTTTAAAGATGTTGCCGAGCGAATTGAGAAGATGCTCAGTACACTTAAGTATGGATCCATTACTCTGGTTGTACAGGATGGAAAAGTCATACAGCTTGAGAGACAGGAGAAGGAACGGATTTACTAAAAGCGCTGACTAGAAAAACTAGAGGCGGTTCTAACGATACTCGTTAGAATCGTCTTTTTATATGTTTCAAAAGGAGGTTTTGGTATGGAATGGTTATATGAAAATTGGTCAGGGGAAATTCCTTTTTTTGACAGTAACTCAAAAACTAAAGGAGCACTTGAGGTCCTTGATTGGGCTTATGCTACGTATCAAGACGATATTGTCTATGCCTGTAGTTTTGGGGTGGAAGGCGTTGTATTGATTGATTTAATTTCACAAGTAAATGAGAAGGCTGAAATCGTCTTCCTTGATACGGGTCTACATTTCGATGAGACATATGAACTCATTGAGCAGGTGAAAGCAAGATACCCAAATCTACGGATCAAATTAAAGAAACCAGAGCAATCAGTTGATGAACAAGCAAAGACATATGGTGAGGCACTGTGGGAGCGTAATCCTTCTCAGTGCTGTAATCTTAGAAAAATTATTCCTTTGAATGAAGAATTACAGGGAGTTAGCGCCTGGATTTCAGGCCTTAGAAGAGAGCAATCTCCCTTGAGACAATCGACTGAATTCTTGAATAAAGATTCTAAATTTGAAGCTATTAAAGTTTGTCCACTTATTCATTGGACCTGGAAAGAGATCTGGCGTTACGTGTATGAGAATGATTTACCTTATAACCAATTACATGATCAAGGGTACCCGAGCATTGGATGTGAGGTTTGTACAGCTAAAGTGCTAGAAGGAAGTGACTCCAGGTCGGGACGATGGGCAAATCAGGAGAAAACGGAATGTGGATTGCACCTTGATTCTGCTTCAAATAGGTGACGCTCATGAGCATTCTTGTTATTATCGTTGCTATGTTTTTTGCCATGAATATCGGGGCAAGCGGGGCGGCTGCTTCCATGGGGGTAGCTTATGGAGCAGGTGCTATTAAACGGAGAACGACAGCCTTATCTATATGTGCGATAGGAATTCTTGCAGGGGCAGCCTTTGGTGGAGGAGACGTTATTAAAACGATAGGGAGCGGGATTATTCCTTCTTCGATTCTAAGTGTTAAAGTAATCCTTATTATCTTTATAGCGGCGACAACAGCGCTGTTTTTAGCGAATATGATGGGCATTCCGTTATCTACAAGTGAAGTCACAGTAGGTGCAGTTGTCGGTGTTGGGATTGCCTATCGCGCACTTTATTTCTCAAACATCATTGTTATTATGCTACTCTGGCTGGTAATACCGGTTGTCGCCTTTGTAATGGCGCTCCTCGCTGGAAAGCTCGTATTAATTCTTAAAAGGCGGAGAAAAGTGACTCCAGGCTGGCAACGTGTATTGGGGGTACTACTTATTGTAGCAGGATTTCTGGAGGCTTTCTCTGCAGGAATGAACAACGTTGCAAACGCAGTAGGACCTCTTGTAGGAGCGGGGCTACTCTCACTATCAACTGGAGCATTGTTAGGCGGAGCGTTTGTTGCGCTTGGAGCGCTTGTTTTCGGCAGCAGGGTTATTGAAACAAATGGTTATCGGATAACCAGCTTCTCACTTGGGGAGGGTTTTGCCGTGTCGAGTACAAGTGCTGGTCTTGTAATCGGTGCATCGCTCTTTGGTATTCCAGTTCCGCTCACACAGATTACAACTTCATCTATTATTGGAATCGGAACTGCAAAAGATGGGTTTCAACTCTGGCAAAAAGATGTCATTACACGAATGTTGAAAGTCTGGGTAGTTTCACCAGTTTTTTCATTAGTGATTTCGTATAGCATGATTAAATTATTTCTAGAAAGTGACTTATACACATTAATTGCAATTGGCAGTGTTATTCTTGCAACGATTGGGTCGGGCAGTCTAATAAAAACGATTCGAACGCAGAAACAAGCGGTTCAGGATGAAGGAAGCATGTAACGTTTACTAAACAATTGGAGGGATTTATATGACAACAATTAATCCACATGGTGGTAATTTGATTAACCTTTATAAACCAGATGCAGAAGTAGCCGGAATTAGAAATGAAATAGAGCTCGATAAGACAGCATTAAGTGACCTCGAGCTGATTGGGACTGGTGCTTATAGTCCACTACAGGGTTTTTTAAATGAAAATGATTATGAGTCTGTTGTTCATGATCTTAAGCTCGAAAATGGATTGCCATGGAGTATTCCAATCACATTGCCGGTGAATAGCGGTGTAGCCGATGATCTTACAATCGGAGAAAAAGTAAAGCTAACGAATAATGGTCTTGTTTATGGAACTATTCAAGTTGAGTCAATCTATTCACCTGATAAGAAAGTAGAAGCCCGTCATGTCTATTTGACAGAAGACGAGGCGCATCCGGGAGTGAAAAAAGTCTATGAAAGACCCGATGTTTATATTGGGGGGGCGATTGAGCTACTTAGAAGAAGTGACAAAGGTCAATTCAATAAATACCATTTCGATCCTTCAGAAACCAGGGAGTACTTTCAGAAACAGGGGTGGAAAACGGTAGTAGGTTTTCAAACACGAAATCCAGTTCACCGCGCACATGAATATATTCAAAAAACCGCTCTTGAAACGGTTGATGGGCTCTTTCTAAATCCGCTTGTAGGTGAAACAAAATCAGATGATATCCCTGCAGAAATTCGAATGGAAAGTTATGAAGTACTACTTGAAAAATACTATCCAGCTGATCGTGTTCATCTAGGGGTATTTCCAGCCGCTATGCGCTATGCCGGACCAAGAGAAGCGATCTTCCATGCGATTGTTCGGAAGAATTTCGGTTGCACTCACTTCATAGTAGGAAGAGATCATGCTGGTGTAGGCGATTACTACGGAACTTACGATGCACAGAAGATCTTTAATCGATTTACGAAGGAAGAGTTAGGAATTACTCCGCTATTCTTTGAACACAGTTTCTATTGTGAGAAATGTGGCAGCATGGCTTCGGCAAAAACGTGCCCACATGGGAAAGAACATCACGTTATTCTTTCAGGTACAAAGGTTCGTGCTCTCCTTAGAAATGGTGAGCAGCCACCAGAAACATTTAGCCGTCCTGAAGTGGTAGAAGTATTGATTAGAGGTATGAGCGAAAATACAGTAAAGGCATAGGAGGCATATCAATGAGTGCGAATCAAAATCTAACATGGCACGATACGGTTGTAACAAAAGAATTACGCAGGGAACAGAACAAACATCAGAGTGCTGTGCTCTTCTTTACAGGGTTATCAGGTTCTGGTAAATCAACAATCGCAAACGCTGTTTCACTTAAGCTACATGAATTAGGTGTTCAAAGTTATGTGCTTGACGGAGACAATATCCGACAAGGGCTTAATAAAGGTCTAGGTTTTAATGAGGAAGACCGAAAAGAGAATATAAGACGTATTGGTGAGGTGTCTAAGTTGTTCGTTGATAGCGGACAATTTGCAATAACAGCCTTTATTTCTCCATTTCGAAGTGATCGCCAAATGGTGCGTGAATTACTAGGAGAAGACGAATTTATCGAAGTATATGTGAAATGCCCAATAAATGAATGTGAGCAAAGAGACCCTAAAGGACTATATAAAAAAGCAAGAAGTGGTGAGATTCCGAACTTTACAGGGGTCTCCTCACCTTATGAAGAACCATTACATCCTGAAATAGTCATTGATTCTTATCATGATACACCTGATGTATGTGCAGAGAAATTAGTGGATTATTTAGTTGAGAAAGAGCTGATTTCAAAAAAAAGCTAACCATAGGGTGATTGATATAATGATTAGAGGAGGATATAGGATGGGGAAAGTTTATTTAGTTGGGGCAGGACCAGGGGATATTGATCTGATTACTGTAAAGGGGTTAAAATGTATCGAGAAGGCGGATGTCATTTTGTATGACCGCTTAATTAATAAAGATCTTTTGGACTATGCGAAAGAGGATGTAGAATTAATTTATTGCGGAAAATTACCAAACTATCACACCCTCAAACAGGAAACGATTAATCGCTTTCTAGTAAAGCATGCGTTAAAAGGAAAAGTCGTCACAAGGTTGAAGGGTGGCGACCCCTTTGTTTATGGTAGGGGCGGTGAAGAGGCAGAGGCCCTTGCTAATCATGGAATTCCCTTTGAAATTGTACCTGGCATTACTTCAGGAATAGCTGCTTCAGCATATGCTGGTATCCCGGTTACGCACAGGGAGCTAAGCTCAACATTCGCATTTGTTACCGGGCATCGTAAAGAGGGTGAGGAAGAAGAATTAAGGTGGGAAAGTCTTGCAAAAGGAATAGACACTCTTGCTATTTACATGGGTGTGAAGAATTTGCCTTATATTTGTTCAATGCTCAGAAAGTACGGTAAAAAGAAAGATACACCGGTTGCTCTCATTCATTGGGGAACCACCCAGACACAACAAACCGTTACAGGAACGCTTGAGAGTATAACAGAAGAAGTGGAGAAAGCAAGAATTCAAAATCCAAGTATGATTGTGGTTGGGGAGGTTGTAAACCTGCGGTCAAAACTCAGCTGGTTTGAGAAATTATCTGAGGAGAAGCAGAAGCCATCCATCGCAGTTAGTGCTTTGTAGGAGGGGTCGTTCATGCAAGCCGTCCTTTATATTTGTCATGGTAGTCGTGTTGAAAAAGGTAGAAATCAAGCTGTGGATTTTGTGGAAAAATGCAAATCTGATATACCTTTTCCTATTCAAGAAACGTGTTTTCTTGAACTATCAGAGCCTACAATTCGACAGGGAATTGAGGCGTGTGTTCGACTGGGAGCTACAAAAATTTCCGTTATCCCTGTGTTATTGCTAGCAGCGACTCATGTGAAAAAAGATATACCAGATCAGATCAAGCAAGCGCAAAAGGCCTTTCCAGACGTGGCATTTCAAGTCGGCGATCCCTTTGGCGTCCATGAAAAAGTGATAAATGTTCTATCAGATCGTGTTCAGGAAACGAATGTAACGCTCCAGTCTGATGCATTGGCTCTTCTTGTAGGCAGAGGAAGTAGTGACCCCGAAATCAAACAGGAGATGAAACGGGTGGCAGGAATGCTTAATGATAGAATGCCATTTAAGAACGTGTCGGTTTGTTTCCTGGCAGCAGCCAATCCGTCTTTTGAGGAAGGATTAGAACTTGCTCTCTCGAGTGGGAACAGTCAGGTATTTGTTCTTCCCTACCTTTTATTTACTGGTGTTTTAATGGGCGAAATGGAACAGAAAATCTCTGCATTAAATGTCGATGAAGAAGTTGTCTTATGCGATTACCTGGGCTACCATCCTTATCTAAAAGAAGTGTTGATAGAACGAGTTGCTGAAACGGTTCAAATCGGGAGTAGACAATGAGCGAATTTCCAGTAACGCTAAATTTAACATGTAAACGTGTTCTGATTGTTGGTGGTGGAAAAATTGCTAAAAGGAAAATCAGCAGCTTATTAGGCTGTGGTGCACTCCTTACAGTCGTCAGTCCATCTATTGACAAAGATATAAGAGACATTGCAAGTGACCATCACATCACTCTTATTGAGCGTGAAGTAACAGCTGATGATTTAAAAGATGCTTTTCTAATCATTACGACTGCTGACTCAAGCAAAGTGAACGATTTCGTTGTGAAGCACGCCGGTGAGAATCAGCTCGTAAATGCTTCGCACGAGTCCGGAGCTGGTAATGTTTCACTTCCGGCTACTCTTAGACAGGGAAGACTCAATATTTCTGTCTCAACAGGTGGTGCCAGTCCTCTTCTTGCTAAGAAAATTAGAGACGAGCTTGCAATGAAGTATGATTATACTTACAGAGATTATGTAGAAAGGCTTTATCAGCTAAGGGTAATAGTAAAGCAAATGAACCTAAAGGAGAATAAACGGAAAAAGATTCTAGAAAAAGCCCTCGAAAAGGAATTTCTAGAATCATAGTTTACGCATTAGTTCTCTGTTGGACATAATGACATTTAACGCCATATTGAACCATCTGTTCGTGAAAAGTTGAAGGCACCTGTTGATCAATAATACAGGTGTCTATTTCTTTAATATCAGCTACGTTAGCAAAATTGATTTTCCGATTTTGCTATGATCAGTAAGTAGAAATGTCTCTTTCGCATTATTAATCATCATTCGTTTGATGCCTGTTCAACAACAAGACGATTCATTTACTAGTTGCAAAATGGGTTTAAATGTGTGGGATGGGTCATCGTTCTTTAATGAAGTAAATTATGACCCAAATCAAGAAAAACTCGTTTACCACGACTTTGAATCAGGTACTCTTATGGGTTGGGAGGTGTTGGAGGGTATTGGGGAACATTAATGTTGATGATGTGAATATACCCGTTAGACCTTAATAGAGGAAGGAGGATCATTCGAACTTTCGAATGATCCTCCTTTGTCACTTATAAGACGTTAAAATACCTTCCTTCTGGATGGGCGAACACCATTGCTGTAACGGAAGCTTCAGGCTCCATCATACATCCGTCTGTTAATTCAACCCCTATTTCTTCAGGGTGAATGAGCTCAAATAACTTTTTCTGATCGTCGAGTTCCGGACACGCTGGATATCCGAACGAAAAACGCTGCCCCTGATATTTCGCTGAAAATCGATTCTGCATTGTGAAATCTGTTGGGTCAGGGAACCCCCATTTATCACGCATAAGCTGATGGACATGCTCGGCGAGCCCTTCAGCTGTTTCAAGCGCGAGAGCCTGTAAAGCGTGACTTTCAAGGTAGTTTCCCTGATTCTTTAACTCCACAGATCGTTCTCTAATTCCTTTGCCTGCTGTAACAGCGAAAAATCCAACATAGTCCATATCACCACTGGATACAGATTTAAGATAATCTGCAAGACATAAGAAAGGCTCTTTTTGCTGACGAGGAAATGTAAATCGTTCAATAATCGTTTGAGTATCGTCAGGATCGTAAATAATGACATCATTTCCGTCAGACTGGGCAGGGAAGAACTGGTATTTAGCTGAAGGCTTTATCCAGTTTTCCTTTTTGGCACGGGTTAAAAGTTGGTCAACAACTTCTTTTAAGTGAAGAGCCTTTTCATTTTTTTCGTTTAAAAGTCTTGATACCTTTCCTTTAAGTCCAAGATGATGGCCTATTAGCATTTGCATATTAATATATGGCTCGATATGTGCTACAGAATAATTCCTTAAGATATGTGGTTTGAGATCATCAGGCGTAAATACCGGTGCTGATGAGACGGTTGATACAGGTTTAACAGCTACAGCTGTCCCTCCCCCCGATGCACGGGGCGAAATAGTAGATGGGAGAGAAGCAATTTTTTTAGAATGTTCTTCAACTAACATTTTCTTCTCTTCTTCATTGCTAAGCTGGTTAGAAATTGACAATCCAGACATTGCATCTTTCGCATAAAATACTGGACCATCGTACTCAGCAGAGATTTTATTGTCGGTAAATTTACGCGATAAAGCGGCACCGCCAACCAAAATTGGAATAGAGATATTAGCTTGCTTCATATCCTGGGCGGTTAATACCATTTGCTGAGCTGATTTCACAAGCAGTCCAGAAAGTCCAATGAAATCAGGTTGATGTTCCTCAACCTGTTTGATCAGGTCGGTTGGAGTCACTTTTATTCCTAGATCAAGAACTTTAAAGCCATTATTACTTAAAATGATTTCAACCAGGTTCTTTCCAATATCGTGCACGTCACCTTTAACGGTAGCTAATAATACTTTCCCTTTTGTACTGGACGAATCTTCTTTTTCCATATGAGGTTCTAAGTAGGCGACAGATGCTTTCATAACCTCAGCACTTTGAAGCACTTCAGCTACAATCAGTTGATTATCATTAAATAGCTTGCCTACCTCTGCCATACCCGCCATCAATGGACCATTAATGATTTGGAGAGGGGAAGGATACTCCAGTAATGCCTTTTCTAGATCAGGGATTAATCCTTCTTTGGTTCCTTCTACTACATAAAGTGCAAGGCGTTCTTGAAGTGTTAGAGTAGAGATTTGAACCTTACTTTCCTTTTTCTTACCTCTATAAAACGCTGTAAAATCTGCAAGTGTCTGATCAGTAGTTTGGAAAAGCAGCTCATCTGCTAGCTGAATTTCCTTTTCAGAAATAGACGCATATCGTTCAAGCTTTTCCGTGTTAACAATGGCGTAATCAAGGCCAGCTTTAGTACAGTGGTAAAGATAAGAGGCATTCAGGACCTCTCGCCCAACTGGAGGAAGACCAAAAGAAACATTGCTGATGCCTAAAATCGTTTGACAATACGGCAGATTCTTTTTAATCAGTCTAATTCCTTCGATAGTTTCGGCTGCTGAACCAATGTATTGTGCATCACCAGTTCCTATTGGGAAAACGAGTGGATCAAAGATGATGTCAGAGGACTTCAGCCCATATTTGTAAACAAGTAAGTCATGAGACCGCTTCGCGATTTCGAGCTTTCGTTCAGATGAAACTGCCATACCGGTTTCATCGATTGTTCCAACCACCACCGCAGCCCCGTATTTATGAATGAGTGGAACGACTGCTTCAAATCGCTCTTCTCCATCTTCAAGGTTAATCGAATTGATGATTGCTTTTCCCTGTGAATAGGATAAAGCTTTTTCTATGACAGCATCATCAGTAGAGTCAATGATCAAAGGCGTTTTCACCTTATTCACGACATATTTCATAAAGTTTTCGATATCAGCAAGCTCATCGCTGTCGGGATTTGCAAGACAAATATCAATAACCTGTGCGCCTTTCTTCACCTGTGAACGTGCAATTTCGGACGCCTCCTCGAATTTCTCTTCAGCTATAAGGCGTTTAAATTTGCGTGACCCAATCACATTCGTACGTTCTCCAACTAGAATAGGTCTAGTGCTTTCGTCATATACGAATGGTTCTATCCCGGAAATCGCGTGTGGGTGCGATTCAGGCGCGTTTCTTGGTTTAAGTCCCCTTACAGATTCAGCAATGGCTTCAATATGTGCAGGAGTCGTTCCACAACATCCTCCAACAACATTAAGCCAGCCTTTTTCTGCGAAGCCAGTTATTTTAGCCGCGAGACTTTCTGGTGTTTCATGATAATTTCCTTCTTCATCAGGAAGGCCAGCATTTGGATAACAGCTCACAGCAGTTGTGGCAAGATCTGAAAGAGAGCGAAGGTGATCTCTCATAAATTCAGGGCCAGTTGCACAGTTTAGTCCTACAACAGCAGGGTTCATGTGCTCCAACGATAAATAGAAGGCTTCGATGCTTTGCCCTGCAAGGGTTGTTCCCATTGGTTCAATTGTTCCTGAAATAATTAGTGGTACCGACCGGTTTAATTCTTCAAAAGCTCTCGTAATGCCAATAAATGCAGCTTTCACATTCAACATATCCTGACTTGTTTCCACAAGTAAGAGATCAACGCCGCCCTTGAGAAGTCCTCTTGCTTGAATGGCGTATGAATGAGAGAGGGCTTCAAACGTGGTTCCACCAGTAACGGACAATGTTTTGGTTGTAGGTCCCATCGCCCCGGCAACAAATCTGGGTTTTTCTTTAGACGATAATTTTGTAGCTGCTGTCTTTGCGAGAAGTGCAGATTCGTAATTAAGCTTTTCTGCATATGCACCAAGGTCGTATTCATCAAGAACAAGATCTGTAGCACCAAAAGTATTTGTTTCAATGATGTCAGCACCGGCAGCTAAATATTCATCATGAATAGAAGAAATGAGCTCTGGAGCTGTTAAGGACAGGTATTCATTGCAACCTTCATATTCTTCACCGCCAAAATCCTCAAATGACAGATTCGCTTGTTGAATCATCGTTCCCATTGCGCCGTCAAGGACTAAAATCCGATTCTTTAATTGTTCTTCAAACAATGTGGAGGCCATTACGTATCTTCCTTTCTTCCTGTTGTCGGGTCTTTTCTTTAATATAGCGAGTTAGTTCAACGGTTAACTCATAGCGAAGGAAGGGCGTAATCAAGTAAATCCCATTAAATAAGTCAATGGCAGCATCGATCAACGATTTAGCTATTGCCATTCCTTCTTCTTGAGCGGTCTTGTCTGGTGCTGAAGCCATCCTATGGCGAATTGAATCTGATAATTTAATTCCAGGCACTTCATTATGGAGGAATTCTGCATTACGAGAGCTTGTTAATGGCATAATGCCGATATAAATCGGGCAGGTTAAATGCTTTGTTTCTTGATGAACTTGAAGTAGTTGTTCTTCGTTGTAGATCGGTTGACTAATGAAATAATCAGCACCATATTGTTGCTTTTTCTCAAGTCTTGCAACGGCGCGATCCAGGTGACGGGTATTTGGATTAAAAGCAGCTGCTACTGAAAATGAGGTTTTTAAACCCAGTGATTTTCCTGAGTAAGAAATTCCCTCATTAAATTGTTTGATCAGCTGAATCAGATCTAAAGAGGATGCGTCATAGACAGAAGTTGCACCTGGAAAGTCTCCTATTTTCGTAGGGTCGCCTGTAACAGCCAGAACCTGATTGATACCGAGAGTGTGAAGACCCATTATATGCGATTGAAGTCCAATTATGTTTCGATCTCGACAAGCAATATGAACAAGAGGACGTACATTAAATTGAGATTGGATAATCGACGCCATAGCAGTGTTGCTTATTCTTGGTGACGCAAGGGAATTATCAGCCAGTGTGATCGCATCTACTCCTATTTCTTGAAGAGCTTTCGCACCTTTCAAGTATTTTTCAGTATTTAATTTCTTCGGGGGATCAAGCTCGACAATAATGGATCGATGCTTCTTAGCAATTTCATGAAGGTGCGGTTCTCGATTAGCATCAGCTTCTAGCATTAAAGGAGCTTTTTCTTTCACGATCACCTTTTTTTGAGTGACAGGATTGGCATCTTTCAAAGAGCTGGCGATGGCTGCTATGTGTTCTGGTGTTGTACCACAGCAGCCTCCGATCAACCTGATCCCCTGTTTATGAAGTGCTTCAGCACTTGCACGGAAGTAATCTGGTGCAGTGGGATAGATGAGTCTTCCATCTTCATAGTCAGGTAAACTCGCATTTGGATAGGCAGAAAGGTAACTTCTGGAAAGAGGAACCTGTTCTAGAGCCTGAATCATATGATAGGGTCCGAGTCGACAATTTACTCCAGTTACATCAGCGCCTGCTACTTCAAGTTCTTTAAGAGCAGTGGGGAGAGGTGTGCCATTTTGCAGAACGCCTGGTTCATGCATGGAAACCTGTGCAATTAATGGAAGATCAGTCTGTTTTCTTGCTATCTCTAACACTGTAATCAGTTCTTCGAGATCATAATACGTTTCAAGTAAAATCCCATCCACACCTTCAAGCAGTAGACAGTATAGCTGTTCTCGGAAACTCCGTTTAATTTCATCAAGCGAGATACCTTTTGTATTTATACCTCTAATGCCACCGATCGTCCCCAATACGTAGGTTTCATCATTAGCAGCCTTTTTTGCTAGCCTGACAGCTTCTGTATTGATTTCTTTTACAAGATCTTCAAGCCCATAGCGGGCTAATTTTATATAATTAGCTCCATACGTATTCGTCTGGATCACATCTGAACCGGCTTCTACATAAGCTCTGTGGACATTCAATACTTTTTCCGGATGTGAAAGATTTAGTTCTTCATAGCATTGATCAATGCCGTACGAATAGAGTAAAGTTCCCATCGCGCCATCTGCTATTAATACTGAAGTTTCTAGTTTTTCTAAAAGGTTCATAATTGCACTCCTTCCGAGACGGCCTTATAGTGTTTGTTTATTTCAGCAAATGCCTTCTTGAAATCATCTAGCAGATCATCAGCATTCTCAAGCCCTACTGAAAGTCGTAATAATCCGTCTGTTATGCCACGCTTTTGTCGCTCTAAAGGAGGCATTGACGCATGTGACATTCTAGCAGGATAGGAAAGGATTGATTCTACAGCTCCAAGGCTAACGGCATACACCGGGATTTGAATGTGCTTCGTAAACATCCTTACTGCATGTTCATCAGGGAGGCGGAAGGATAGAACTGCTCCAGGGCCTGACGCCTGATAAAGATGGGTAGAATGACCGGGATGATAAGAGAAGCCAGGATAATAAACTTCCTCAACCAGTGGTTCCTTAGATAAACCATGTGCAATTCGGAACGCAGATATGGAGGATTGCTCAAGCCGGCAATGCAGGGTTTTGATTCCTCTTAGAACGAGCCATGAATCGTGAGCACTTAAGATAGAGCCGAATGAGTTTTGTAAGAAGGCAAGCTTTTCCCCTAACGTTTCATCCTTCACAACTGCAAGGCCAGCAACAACATCACTATGCCCAGCGATAAATTTAGTAGCACTATGAAGGACAATATCTGCCCCCAATTCCAGTGGACGTTGCAGAAGCGGGGTCATAAATGTATTGTCAACAAACGTCAAACACTCATTTGCTTTAGCGAGTTTAACGACAGCCTGGATATCCGTGATTTTGAGGAGCGGATTGGAGGGCGTTTCAATGTAGACTACTTTTGTGTTGGATTGAATGGCTGTTGCGACCTGTTCGAGATCTGTCATATCGACAAATGTGTGCTCGATACCAAACCTGCCAAGAACGTCATGGATCATGCGGTAAGTGCCTCCATAAACATCCTCTGAAATCAGTACATGATCGTTTTGAGATAGCAGCATAAAAGAAGTAGAGATCGCTGCCATACCTGAAGCGAATGCAAAACCCCTTGCACCGCCTTCGAGGTTAGCGATTGTCGTTTCTAGCGCCTCACGAGTGGGATTTCCAGAGCGGCTATAATCATATTTACCAGGCTGATCAAAATCAATTTGATGAAAGGTTGAAGCCTGTTGGATCGGAACGCTAACAGCACCTGTTTGTTTATCAAATTTGTGATCGTTATGAAGCAGTTTCGTTTGAAATGAATACGATTTATTGTTCATGTTGTACACCCTCCTTAGTGAAAATAGCCAGCGCTTGTTCTAAATCTTCGAGTAGGTCATCAATTTGTTCGATTCCGACAGAAAATCGAAGCAACCGGTTACAGACGCCTTTCTTGATTCTGATGTCCTCAGGAATGTCAGCATGTGTTTGTGTGGCAGGATAGGTAATAAAACTCTCTACACCTCCAAGGCTTTCGGCAAAAGTAATAAGCTTTAGGTTTCTTAGAAAGAGATCAACCCACTCTTCTGAACGCAGCCGAAAGGAGAGCATGCCTCCCTTACCGGGGTAAAAGACATCTGTAATAGCGTCATGCTGGACCAGGTATTCCTCGACGATTCTAGCGTTTGCTTCATGTTGTTTCATTCTAAGCGGGAGTGTTTTCATACCTCGTATTAATAACCAAGAATCAAGTGGGGAAAGAACAGCTCCGGCTCCATTTTGATACATTTCTATTTCAGAACAGATCATTTGTCCTCTGGCTATGACCAGTCCTGCAAGGACATCATTATGACCTCCCAGATATTTGGTCGCACTATGCACAACAATATCTGCGCCTAGTTTTAATGGATTCTGTAGTAACGGGGTGAAAAGGGTGTTATCAACAATAAACAATAAATCATTCTGTTTAGTGATCTGGCTTATTTCTTTTAAATCAGCAAGTATCATTAACGGGTTAGATGGGTTCTCTACAAAAATTGCTCTTGTTTGATCAGTCAACATTGTTTGAATTGAGTCTGTATTCTGGCTATCAAAATAGGTGAAAGCAATACCAAAATGACTTTCTGCATGAGCGAACAACCTATAGGTCCCTCCATAAAGGTCATCTGACACGAGGATGTGATCACCACTTTTAAAGAGGGAAAGAACCGCTTGAATCGCAGCCATTCCTGAACTAAAGGCGAAACTTTGATCACCGTGTTCAAGTTCAGTTACAGCAGATTCAAGAACAGCTCTCGTTGGGTTTTTGGTTCTTGAATAATCAAACCCTGTTGATTGTCCGATGCCTTCGTGACTATATGATGTAGAAAAGTACACAGGTGGATTAACCGCTCCGGTTTGTGGGTCTGATTTATTTCCTAATTGGACAAGTAACGTTTCATGGTGGTGATTTCGCATAATCATTCTCCTTTTTTTATTAATTAGGGCAATAAAAAAAAGCCCTCTATAAGAAGAAGACTTTGGCTGCTCTTCTTCTTATCGTTCAAGTTGAAATCAACTTGCTGGAATTAGCACCTTTCCGTAAAAAAAAACGGTGGTTGCTGAAGCTTCGTAGGGCCAGTCCCTCTGCTTCTCTTGATAAGAATTAAAATAATATGGAGTTAATTAAATGAATGTTATTTCAATAATCTACATCACTTTAAAGTGAATTGCAAGGGTTTATGCAAAATAATCTGAAACTTCCTTCTATTTATTGCTTTCTTCGTGATGACGTTCATTAGATACACCACGCGATTTAGGAAGAGGTATCTCTTTTAACGTCAAATAAAGAAGTGTGATTGCAACAAACCAATAAACAAGGAATCCAAAAGGAACAGTTGTCCTAATCAATGCCATGATGGCAAAGAATATCGTAGGAATTGTAACAGCATAAACGGAGAGCACCCATAATTGTTTGTAGGACACTTTACGTTTGGTCATACTGCGCAATAGTAGGCCGATCGTTGCCAGAACGGTAATACCGATAAATTTAAGACCCGTTTGTAGTAAATAGACGACAAATATAAGTAAAGGAATGAAAATAGGGAGCAAGCTATCAAGGTTTTTAGAAAGCTCCATTACGTCATGTTTAGTAAATGTCATTGTACTAAAGTTACTGTAATCAAACTCCTGCCGGGCTCCGTTTTCATTGATAATAATTCTGTCTTCTAAAAACGCAATGACCGAATCGTAAGCTTCAACATCGTCAGGCTTTGTTTCACCTGTTGCATCGAAAATGAAAGTGCCTTCACCTTCCTCTCGAACAAGTGGCTTATCTTGATCTGAGGTTAACGTCCCGTCTTGAAGAGTGAAATCAGGAACCTCCGTCATATACGTTTTTAATTCATCGTACGCATTTGTAAATGAGATGGCGGTGATGATGCCAACAGGTACGGATGTTAAAAACATTAACAAGAAAACATAAAGAATCGGCTTGCCGAGTTTTTGAAAACGAAAGCGAGCCATCATTTTTGGTGAAAATAAACTGTAAAAAAGTTGTTTGAAAATGTTCAAATCAAAATCTCCTCTCCACTTCAGGGTGTATCTCCCCAGAACTAGTTTAGCTTATAAAAGGAGATAGGAACAATAATGATATTGAAACTTTTTTGAAACAAACCTGGTTATTCAATAATATCTTTACAAATCTATATTAACTCTTTACAAAGGTGGGGGTGATGTAGATAATAGACAAGGGACTTTGTTGAGTATTGTCGAAAAAATAAATCATGGTGCAAGGGGTTGAAATGATGGAACTCAACGTTCAGGAGATGATCTTTCAATTTGTGGGAGGTCTGGGTATTTTCCTGTTTGGACTTAAGTACATGGGAGATGGCCTTCAACGATCAGCAGGTGATCGCTTAAGAGACATTCTGGATCGCTTTACAACGAATCCATTTATGGGTGTGCTCGCTGGTATAGTAGTTACCATATTATTGCAAACTAGCTCAGGGACTACGGTTCTTACTGTCGGCTTAGTAAACGCAGGGTTTATGACCTTAAGACAGGCAATTGGTGTCATAATGGGTGCTAACATTGGTACTACTGTTACTGCATTTATCATCGGTATTCCAATTAAAGATTACGCACTACCGATTATCTTTATAGGTGCCGTGCTAATTTTCTTTGTTAAAAACAAGAAAATCAGTTATCTTGGCCAAATCATTTTTGGTTTTGGTGGCCTATTCTACGGTCTTGAACTTATGAGTAATGGTATGAAGCCTTTAAGAACCCTTCAAGCTTTTCAAGATCTTACGGTTAGTATGAGTGACAATCCTATACTCGGAGTAGTAATTGGAACAGTCTTCACGGTCATTGTGCAAAGTTCCAGTGCAACAATTGGTGTTCTTCAAAGCCTCTTTTCACAGGATGCAATGAGCTTACAAGCAGCTATGCCTGTCCTATTTGGTGATAATATAGGTACAACAGTTACAGCTGTTCTCGCATCAATTGGAGCATCAGTAGCAGCAAGGAGAGCAGCTCTTACTCATGTCATATTTAATCTGATTGGTACAACGATATTTTTAATCATTTTATCTCTTTACACTCCTTTTATCGCTTATCTTCAGGGAGTACTCAATCTAAATGAAGAAATGACGATCGCATTTGCTCATGGTATTTTCAACGTTTCTAATACTGTTATCCAGTTTCCATTTATAGCGTTGCTAGCAGTACTTGTTACAAAGATTATTCCAGGTGATGATTCAGCCATTCAATATAAGCCGAAGCATTTAGATCCTGTGTTCATTGAGCGTTCTCCATCTGTAGCGCTTGGCCAGGCTAAAGAAGAAGTCATTCGTATGAGTGAATTCGCATATAAAGGTGTAAAAGAAGCTTCAATTTATTTAACATCAAAAAGTCCAAAAAGTGCTGAGAAAACTGTTCAGTATGAAGAAGCAATCAACAATCTTGATAACAAAATTACTGACTATCTTATTCAGTTATCCGCTACTTCTCTTTCGGGAGAAGAATCAACTCGCCATGGTATGTTGATGGATTCAGTTCGTGACATTGAGCGAATTGGGGATCATATGGAAAACATTGTAGAGCTCGTTGATTATCAACTTAGTAACAAAGTTAAAATGACTGATGTTGCTATGACTGATCTTGATGAAATGTTCAACCTTACACTTTCAGCACTTCAAGAAGCATTTGATTCTCTTGATAAATGGGATGTTGAGAAAGCGCAGGAAGTTGTTAAGCTTGAAGATAAAATTGACAAAATGGAAAGAACGCTTCGTAAACAGCATATTCTTCGTTTAAATGAAGGAGAGTGTTCTGGAAGTGCAGGAATTGTATTTGTCGATATCATCAGTAACCTCGAACGAATAGGTGACCATGCAGTTAACATAGCAGAAGCAGTTATTGGGGAAGAATAATACTATGGAAGCAGAGGTTTTTCTACTCTGCTTCCGTTTTTTTATGAATCTTTCTCAATCACATATACGTAGAATGAATAGGAACAAATGTATATAATAGAAGGAAGAAAGGAGTTGCAACATGGATATATTGGTTTGGGGTCTAGTGAGTATTGCATTTCTCGTAGCCTTTGTCGGGCTTATTTATCCGATTATTCCATCTGTATTGTTCATTTACATAGGTTTTATTTTATATGGGATATTATATGAATTCAGCTCCATGACAATCAGCTTTTGGATCTTACAAGTCCTACTTACAGCATTGTTGTTCGCAGCAGATTATGCAAGTAATTTATTTGGAGTGAAGAAATATGGCGGTTCAAAAGCGGCGATCTGGGGAAGCACGATTGGATTATTAATCGGACCCTTTGTTATTCCATTAGCAGGCATTATTCTGGGTCCATTTATAGGAGCTGTAGTTGCAGAACTCCTATTCCATCGCAAGTCTTTTAAAGAGTCTGTGCAAGTAGGGGTTGGTTCGCTACTTGGTTTTCTTGGAGGAGCAGTCGCGAAAGGTGTTTTGCAAGCGATTATGATTGTTATTTTCCTAGTATACGTAATATGAGTTCTTGATGACGAAGTGGAACAATGATATATTAATTTCATCACTGATTTTTATTTCCGAAAATAAATTCCTAATAAATTATTGACGCTAATAATAGGGATGTGGTATATTAGTTCTTGTCGTTAAGAATTATTCCACAGTAGCTCAGTGGTAGAGCTATCGGCTGTTAACCGATCGGTCGTAGGTTCGAATCCTACCTGTGGAGCCATATGGCGGTGTAGCTCAGCTGGCTAGAGCGTACGGTTCATACCCGTGAGGTCGGGGGTTCGATCCCCTCCGCCGCTACCATATAATTCAAACCATGGCGGTTGTGGCGAAGTGGTTAACGCACCGGATTGTGATTCCGGCATTCGTGGGTTCAATTCCCATCAGCCGCCCCACTTAAATACATAAAGGACCCTTAGCTCAGCTGGTTAGAGCTGACGGCTCATAACCGTCCGGTCGCAGGTTCGAGTCCTGCAGGGTCCACCAAATGCATATCGGAGGAATACCCAAGTCTGGCTGAAGGGATCGGTCTTGAAAACCGACAGGGGCTTAATCGCCCGCGGGGGTTCGAATCCCTCTTCCTCCTCCATTTTATTCATTAATATGCTTTAGAAGCTTGCATGCAAAGCACAGTTTCATTTTACCGTCGCGGGGTGGAGCAGTTCGGTAGCTCGTCGGGCTCATAATCCGAAGGTCGCAGGTTCAAATCCTGCCCCCGCAACCAATTTAAACTTTTTACTACATAAAACATGGCTCTGTAGCTCAGTCGGTAGAGCAGAGGACTGAAAATCCTCGTGTCGGCGGTTCGATTCCGTCCGGAGCCACCACTCAATAAAGATCCCACTCGTCATATTATGGCGAGTTTTTTTGATTGAATTTCAATCAGATGTTTAATTCGATATACTCTCGGGAAGCTTTATATGTGTTGCGGATATTTAGTAATGTTTATTATTTGAAAACGAATACCAAATCTGCTACTGTAAACTTGTGAGGACAACATGTTCACGTGGCGGGAAACCCGTCCTGACAGCAAGTTACATATTATTCTAAGGAGGAGATTCACAATGGCTAAATTTGAACTACCAGAACTACCTTACGATTACAACGCACTAGAACCACATATTGACGAAGAAACAATGAAGATCCACCACGACAAGCATCATAACGCATATGTAACAAAATTGAATGGTGCACTAGAAGGTCATGAAGATCATGCATCTAAAAGCCTTGAAGATTTACTTGGCAATCTTGATGCTTTACCTGAAGGCATCCGTACTGCTGTTCGTAACAATGGTGGCGGACACGCTAACCACTCACTATTCTGGCAACTGCTAAGCCCTAATGGCGGCGGTGAACCATCTGGAGACTTGAGTGAAGCACTTAAGAAGAAATTCGGTAGCTTTGAAAGCTTTAAAGAAGATTTCTCTAACGCTGCAGCAGGCCGGTTCGGTTCTGGCTGGGCATGGCTCGTAGTTAAAGGTGGAGAACTTGAAGTTACAAGCACTCCTAACCAGGATACTCCAGTAATGGATGGTGTTACACCAATCCTTGGACTTGATGTTTGGGAGCATGCTTATTACCTTAAGTATCAAAACAAGCGTCCTGATTACATCAGCGCCTTCTGGAATGTAGTAAACTGGGATGAAGTTGCTAAGCGTTACGAAGCAGCAAAATAATAATTAATTCCCTCTACCCCGGCATTTCTGCCGGGGTTTTTTACTGTTCAATGACGGTGTAAAGTTCCCCAAATATAGTTAGAACGTGATTTAGGACAAGATCAGTTAGTAAACAACCTGTTTCGAAGTCATGTTGACTCCATACAAGTATCTGTTTTCGGTTTACTGTTACACATAACAATCCTTCGTATGTACTTATATGAATGAATGAGGCAGAAGAAGTTGTGGTTAAGTTATAAGGAATATTATACATAGTAAGCTCTCGGTGAATGATTGAAATAAATTGACTTTGCATCTCTGAAGTGATTAATTTCTTTTGGTGAATAAATCCATACATCATTAGTCTCCTTTCAAAAACAGCTTATCCTTTTTCGATCTTCCGCATAACGAACGTGAATTAATACAAAATAAGGGTGGATGAAAAAAGGGGAGTTTGTTATGAAAGTACTGAAGCATATGATCGGCGAAATTGAAGTAACGAAAGATTTATTGTTATTGCTTTCAATTGGTGGGTTATACGCACTGAGCATTGCGCTATCGAATACATTCGTTAATGTATACCTGTGGAAACAGTCCGGCGAATTTGCAGACATAGGAATATACAATCTTTCTGCCGTCATTAGCCAGCCATTGACATTCATACTCGCTGGGAAATGGGCTAAGAAAATGGACAGGGTGATTGTACTTAGAATAGGGGTTATCTTTCTGTCTCTCTTCTATGTTACAGTGCTCTTACTCGGTCAGAACGCAAGTCACTTACTTGTTCTACTTGGAGCGTTACTTGGTATTGGATTCGGGTTCTATTGGCTTGCTTTTAACGTGCTAACATTTGAAATTACTGAACCAGAAACTAGAGATTTTTTTAATGGGTTTTTAGGACTGCTCACTTCTTTCGCTGGCATGATTGGCCCGATTTTCGCTGGGTTTGTGATCTCAAGCCTTGAAGCATTTGCCGGTTATAAAGTGATATTTGGAGTATCGCTTGCGCTGTTTTTTACAGCGGTAATTCTTAGCTTCTTCTTGAAAAGGCGTTCAGCTAAAGGAAATTTCTCATTTAAAAGGGTATTCCAAGAGCGCAAAGCAAATTCTGATTGGCTAAATGTGCTACATGCTCATTTTTTTCAGGGTATAAGAGAGGGTACCTTTATTTTCATCATCGTCGTTCTTGTATTTATTACAACAGAGAGTGAACTTGCCATTGGTACGTTCGGACTAGTGAATTCCGCTGTATCTTTTCTTGCTTATTATATAGCGACAAGGTTGATTAAACCTCGCTATCGAAAAAAAGCCATTCTATATGGTGGGCTTATCCTTTATGCATCGGTTTTTCTGCTCCTATCAGATTTAACCTTTGGACGGTTACTTGTATACGGAATTTGTATTTCGATTGCTTATCCCTTGCTTCTTGTACCTTACATTTCTCTAACCTATGATGTAATTGGAAAAGCGTGGAACGCAGCAGAAATGAGAATTGAGTACATTGTAGTGAGGGAAGTTTATCTGAATTTAGGCAGAATTGTATCGATTCTTCTCTTTCTTTTGACCATTTCGATTTATGACAGTACGAAAAGTATTCCGATCCTGCTGTTATTCCTCGGGGCTGGTCATTCAGTGCTCTATTTATTTATTAGAAAACTTCAAACATCATCTCCTGCCAAAACTGAACCATCTCCTGAGCCGACACAATAGCTCATTAGTCCCTTTACTTTTAGGACACCACTAAGTATAGTTAGGAGGGAGTTCTGTGACACCTGTCTAAAACAGGTGTCTATATGTGTTGGAGGGAAGGAAGTTTATCGTGAAACCTTTTAAAAAGAAAAGCCATGTTCCTTTGAGGCTCAATATATTGTTTTTATCTGTATTCCTGTTGTTCTCAGCGTTAATTCTCAGGTTAGGGGTTATCCAAATCGTTAACGGTGAAGAATATGAACGTGTGTCTGAACAAACAGAAAATGTGACAGCAGAATCAACTGCGCCTAGAGGAAAAATGTATGACCGTTATGGACGGGTACTTGTAGACAATAACCCTGAATTCACGCTTACATATATTCGTACGCAAAACACGAAACAAGCTGAGCGTCTCGAGTTAGCAGAGAAACTGGCAGGATATATTGAAAAAGAGACCGATGATGTGATTGACCGTGATCTTAAAGATTATTGGATTACTGCAAACCCTGAAGAAGCTAAAGCGAAGTTGACTGAGAAAGAATGGGCAGAACTGGAATCGAGTGATGCTTATCAGCTTCAAATTAAGCGTATAACAGATGAAGATTTACAAGAAATCAAGGATAACCCTTCAGAACTTGAAGTAGCCGCAATTAAACGAGCGATGGACAATGGCTATGCGCTTTCTTCTCAAATTATTAAAGTGGGATTAACTAAAGACGAAATCGCGCAAATAAGTGAAAATCTTGGTAACTTACCAGGAGTGGAAATTCAAGCGGATGCCACAAGAGAATACCCTTATGGAGAAACACTCCAGACAATCTTCGGAAATGTAGGGCAAATTCCACGTGAGGATCTTAACTATTATGAGGTAAGAAACTATGAACGAAACGACCAGGTAGGTATTAGCTACCTTGAGAAAGAATACGAAGAATACTTAAAAGGACAAAAAGAAAAGCAAACGTATGTAACTGATAAGTCGGGAGAACCAGTAGGGGAACCTGAAGTTGTTGAAGGCCAGAGAGGGAATGATCTCGTACTTTCTCTCGATATTGATCTTCAACAGGAAGTCGAAAAAATTCTTGATGAAGAGTTGAGGGCTGCAAGGCAATACGGTGCCACTCGTGGTTATGTCGTTATGATGGATCCAAATACAGGAGAGGTCCTTTCGATTGCTGGAAAATCCTATAGCGATGGAAAGTTTATTGATCGCACATTTGGTGTTATCGGGGATTCTTATGCAATGGGTTCTACTGTAAAGGGAGCCACTGTTTTAACTGGGTATCAGTATGATGTGATTAATCCATATACAACACTTGTCGATGAAGTATTGTATTTCAAAGAAGGACCAAAATCTTCCTACACTGCAAATGCAATGGGATCAATTAATGATCTTGTTGCTTTACAAAGATCTTCTAACGTATATATGTGGAAAATCGCAATGATGATGGCTGATTACGATTATGTACCAAAGCAAAGTAGTAGTTATGATTCAGCTACTTACAGTGAATTTAAAGAATCATTTTCACAATTTGGTTTAGGTGTGAAAACTGGCATCGATCTTCCAGGTGAAAGTACTGGTCTAAACGGTGGATCGGATGAATTTAGTAAAATTCTTGACTTTGCAATTGGTCAGTATGATACGTATACGCCTATGCAAATGGCTCAATACATGTCTACTATCGCAAATGGGGGATACCGTATTGAACCGAATATTTTAAAAGAAGTGCATGAACCATCTGAACAGGAAGGGTTATCAAATACGATCCTATTCCAAAATACACCAGAAGTCTTGAACAAAATAAAGATGAGTGAAGAAGAGGTTCAACAAGTGCAGCAAGGAATGTGGATGGTGATGAATACTAAGCAAGGGACTGCAGGAACCGGTTATCCTTATTTCCAGAGCGATGATTACATTGCGGCTGGTAAAACTGGAACGGCACAAATAGGGGATGGTTATAATTTGACGCTTGTTGGTTATGCTCCTTTTGATAATCCAGAAGTAGCCTTCTCGGTTGTCATCCCAGAAGTAAATGATTCTAGCTCAGGATACGTAAATAAAAAGATCGGTGGACGAATCCTAGATGCTTATTTTGATTTAAAAGATGAAGCTAAAAAGCCTGTTGGGGCTGAAGGTGAAGAAACAGTTGAGGAAGATGTTAATTAAAGCCGCTGAAAAGCGGTTTTTTTTATGGAATAAGGATATATTAAGGTGAGAAACAGCAATGATTTTTACAGTTATGGATCGAATATCCAGAAAAATCACTAATGTTCTCCAAAAAAAAACGGAATAAAACGTTTTTCGACACATTTACAATATCTTTACATTCGGTTTATATGTAATTAACATCCGGTCTGTATTCTAAGTATTGTGATCGAGAGGCCAGTACAACAAACACACTGGTGAGTCACAAGTACATCAAACATCCATTTAGGGGGAAATTTAATGAAGTTCAAAGGCATTATGCTCATGGTAGTTATGTCGATGGTAATGATTTTCACGGCAGCTTGCGGAAATAACTCTGGAAACAACGGCGGAGAAGCTTCAGGAGAAGTATCTGGCGAAGTACTAATGGACGGATCTTCGACAGTATTCCCAATTATGGAAGCTGTCGCTGAAGAATATGCTGCAGTACAACCTGACGTTAAAGTAAGTGTTGGTGTATCTGGTTCCGGTGGTGGATTCGAGAAATTTGCAGCAGGCGAGACAGATATGAGTAACGCTTCTCGTCCAATTAAAGAAGAAGAAAAGGCAGCACTTGAAGAAGCTGGAATTGAGTTTACTGAATTCGAAGTTGCTAAGGACGGTCTTTCAATCGTAGTTAACTCTGAAAATGACTGGGTAGATCAGCTTACTATTGATGACCTTAAGAAAATCTGGTTAGGCGAAGCGACTATGTGGAGCGACGTTAACCCTGAATGGCCTGAAGAAGAAATCAAACTTTTCAGCCCTGGTACTGACTCTGGTACGTACGATTACTTCAATGAAGTAGTACTGGAAGATGAGCAAATGGTGAAAGAAGCAACACTTTCTGAAGATGATAACGTACTTGTAAGTGGTGTAACTGGTTCTAAGAACGGAATGGCATTCTTTGGTTATGCATACTACCTTGAGAACAAAGATAGCCTTAATGTAGTACCAATTGTAAATGGTGAAGGTGAAGCTGTTGAGCCGACTCCTGAAACAATTCAAGATGGATCTTATGAGCCACTTTCACGTCCACTATTCACTTATGTGAAGCACTCTGCAGTTAAAGACAATCCTGCTGTATATGACTTCGCTAAGTATACACTTGAAAATGCTGGTGAAATGGCTGAAGCTGTTGGTTATGTAGCACTTCCAGAAGAGAAGTATACAGAAGCTAAGGAAAAGCTTAATGAAATTGCTGGTAAGTAATACTAAATAGAAACAGATTGGTGAGGAGTTAAGGCTCCTCACTTTATCCTGTTTTGCTCTTTTGTGAGGGGGAGTAATAAATGCAAGGATCAGTTCGTCAAATGATTAAAGATAAAAAAGAGAAAAATCAATCACGTATGAAATTTATGGAGAAGCTTGTACCGGGGTTGTTGCTTTTGTGCGCAATAATTTCTGTACTTACGACGCTTGGAATTGTTTTTACATTGATTGTAGAAACGATTACCTTCTTTAATCGGGTATCGATTATTGAGTTCTTTACAAACAAAGATTGGTATCCGTTTTTTGGAGACAACCCGGATTATGGAATCTGGCCACTGATTTCTGGGACACTAATGATTACCGGCATTGCCATGCTCGTTGCCATCCCATTGGGATTAGCAGCAGCCATTTATTTGAGTGAATACGCAAGTGATAGCGTAAGAAGAATCATTAAGCCGATTCTGGAAGTATTAGCAGGTATTCCTACGATTGTGTATGGTTTCTTTGCTTTAACTTTTGTTACACCTGTTCTACAAAATGTTATTCCGAGTCTTCCGATTTTCAACGCATTGAGCCCCGGTATCGTTGTAGGAATTATGATTATTCCTATGATTGCATCTCTCTCAGAGGACGCGATGAGTTCTGTACCGAATGCTATTCGGGAAGGAGCACTCGGACTTGGCGCTACACGATTTGAGGTTGCTGTGAAAGTTGTTCTACCAGCTGCATTATCAGGAATTATTGCTTCATTTGTGCTTGCGATTTCAAGAGCAATCGGTGAAACAATGATCGTAACAGTAGCAGGTGGAGCAACACCAAAACTTACGCTAGATGTAACGGAGTCGATCCAGACAATGACTTCTTATATTGTGCAGGTAAGCCTTGGTGACGCAGGATTTGGAACGACAATATACTACAGTATTTATGCTGTTGGTATGACTTTGTTCCTATTTACTCTAATCATGAATCTTATCGCTCAATATATTTCTCGTAGATTCAGGGAGGAATACTAATGCAATTAGTAGATCAAGCAAAAGTTAAAAGTAAAATGCAAACCAGATTAGCGCAAAATAAGATTCTTAAAGGGGTCTTCTTTGGTGCAACAATGCTAGCACTCGTTGTGCTTGTTATCTTGTTATATCGGATATTCACTCAAGGAATTGGTTACTTAGATATTGAGTTCTTTCAAAATTTTGCATCTCGATTCCCTGAAAAAGCAGGAATCAAAGCAGCATTTTTCGGTACTTTATGGATGATGGCAGTTATTGCTCCGGTGGCACTTACACTTGGAGTTGGAACCGCGATTTACCTTGAAGAATATGCAAAGAAAAATAAGTTGACAACGTTTATTCAAATTAATATCTCGAATCTTGCAGGCGTACCGTCTATCGTATTCGGCTTACTAGGACTAACTGTGTTCGTTCGTATGTTGGAGATGGGGCGAAGTGTTCTAGCGGGTGGTTTGACGATGAGCTTATTAATTTTGCCTATTATCGTCGTTGCTGCTCAGGAAGCCGTACGTTCCGTTCCAAAAGAGCTTCGAGAGGCTTCTTATGCGATGGGGGCTACTAAATGGCAAACAATCAAAAAGGTTGTATTACCAGCAGCAATTCCTGGAATCTTAACAGGAGGCATCCTTGCTCTATCACGTGCGATCGGTGAAACAGCACCACTACTTATGATTGGTGCATTAACGTTTGTTGCATACTTGCCTGAGAATTTCTTGTCCGGCTTTACCGTTATGCCGATTCAGATTTTCAACTGGACCAGTCGTCCACAGACGGATTTCCACGATGTAGCAGCAGCTGGAATTATCGTCTTGCTTGCAATGCTACTTATTATGAATTCAATTGCAGTGTTAATTCGAAATAAATTTTCAAAGAGACTATAGGAACAGTATCGCTCTCATCAATGTGAAAAGGGGAATTTGATAATGAAAACAATCATGGATGAAAAGAAAATAGTTAAAACTCCGCGAGCAGAAGAACAGCCAAAAGAAGAGAAATCTGTTTATAGCATACAGAATTTCAATCTTTGGTATGGTAAAGATCAAGCGCTGAAAGATATTAAATTTGAGATTCCTGAGAAGCAGGTTACAGCAATCATTGGTCCGTCTGGTTGTGGAAAGTCAACGTTTATTAAAGCACTTAACCGCATGGTTGAAATGGTGCCGATTGTGAAAATGTCCGGTGATATCAACTATCGTGGGAAGAATATTTTCGAAAACAAATACAAAGTAGAAGATCTTCGCACGAAGGTTGGTATGGTCTTTCAAAAGCCAAACCCTTTCCCGAAATCTATTTATGAAAATGTTGTTTATGGGCCGAAGATTCATGGAATTAAGAATAAGAAAGTTCTTGATGAAATTGTAGAAAAAAGCCTGAAAGGGGCTGCAATCTGGGAAGAGGTAAAGGATCGTTTAAACGAAAATGCATATGGACTATCAGGTGGTCAGCAACAGCGACTATGTATTGCTCGATGCCTTGCGATCGAACCAGATGTTATTCTAATGGATGAGCCTACTTCAGCTCTTGACCCAATTTCAACGCTTAAGGTAGAGGAGCTTGTGCAGGAACTCAAAAAAGACTTCAGTATTATTATCGTTACTCACAATATGCAACAGGCCGCTCGTATCTCTGATAAAACTGCGTTTTTCTTAAATGGTGAAGTAATTGAGTTCTCTGATACGAATCAGTTGTTCTCAAATCCATCTGATAAGCGTACAGAGGACTATATTACAGGCCGTTTCGGTTAATTATTTCGGGGGTGAGCAATCATGGTGGTAAGAGGAAATTTTCAGGAACAATTAGATGAAATTAAGGCACAGCTATTAGAACTTGGCTCTCTAGCACAAATTGCAGTAGATGATGCAATTACAGCATTAAAAAATCAGGATGTTGATAAAGCTCTAGAAATTATTGATAATGATTATAAGATCAATCGCCTTGAAGAAGAGATTAATGAAAGAGCGATCTGGCTTATTGCTAAGGAACAGCCTGTCGCGACAGATTTAAGACGATTAATTTCAGCTTTAAAAATCACGACTGATGTTGAGCGAGTTGGTGATCTAGCAGTGAATATTGCTAAATCGATCATTCGTATCGGTGACAAACCATTCGTAAAACCGATTGAAGAAATTCCTGCACTGGCTCAAAAAGCGAATAACATGCTAAGAGAAGTACTGGCTTCATTCTACGAGGAAGATGTTAATCGATCCATTGCAGTTGCCGACGCTGATGACGAAATTGATAGTATGTACGGTCGTCTTGTAAAAGAATTGCTTGAACTAATGACAGAGCATCCGGAAAGCATTAGTCAAATTCAGCAGCTTTCCTTTATCTGCCGTTATATTGAGCGAATTGGTGATCACTGTACGAACATTTCAGAGAGCGTCATCTACGTTGTTAAAGGAAAACGTTACGATTTAAATGCGTAAATAAAAGGAAACCACATCCAATTTGGATGTGGTTTTTGTTTGATTTCCTGAATAGATAGTCTTGAGTAATGACCTGTCCATTTCTGCAATAGACTAAGGTAGGAGATGGATAGGAGGGAACAAGATGCCGAGACACTTAGTGATAGGGAACGGGCAGTTATTAATTAACATGGATCAATTTTTACAAATACGGGATATTTATTACCCGTATGTTGGACAACAGAACCACGTACAGGGACATGCGAATCGAATTGGCGTTTGGGTGGATGGAAAGTTCTCCTGGCTGCATTCGTCTGAATGGGATATTACACCGAATTACGATCAGGATACGCTTGTAACTTATAGCACAGCTTATCATTCCCACTTAGGGATCAAACTCGTTTTTGAAGAAGGTGTGCACCAGCGAGAGATGCTGATGATTCGTAAAATTACGATTCATAATTTAGAAGAACAGAAACGAGAAGTGAGATTGTTTTTCCATCAGGATTTAAATATTTACGAAACTGAGGTTGGGGACACGGCTTATTATTGTCCAGATACAAAGTCAATCATTCATTATAAGCGGTATCGTTATTTTTTATTTAATGGGGAAATGGATGGGACGGGAATTAAGCAGTACACGACAGGAGTCAAACGATTTCAAGCAGCTGAAGGAACGTGGCGTGATGCAGAGGATGGTCATTTACATGAAAATCCAATTGCTCAAGGGTCGGTTGATAGTACCTTTTCTCTTGAAACAACGCTAGAAGCAACTAGTAAAAAGACAGCTTATTACTGGTTGACGGTGGGAAGAACAAAAGAAGAAGTAAGCAGCATCCACGAGTACGTAAGTGAAATTGGCACATTACTAACAGTTGAAAAAATCAGAATGTACTGGAATCGATGGGTTAACAAGTCAGTTTTGCCTGAATCGGATTTAAGTCCAGAACTTCTTTCCTTATACAAGCGGAGTCTATTAATTGTTCGTACGCAAACGAATCAAAATGGTACCATCATTGCAGCTAATGATTCAGATATTCTTCATTACAATCGCGATCATTATAGCTACATGTGGCCAAGAGATGGTGCACTAATTGCATCAGCTATGTCAAAAGCAGGTTATCATGGCATGGTTGCGAATTTCTATCGTTGCTGTGCGGAACTACTATCTAAAGAAGGGTATTTACATCATAAATATAATCCGGATGGTTCGATTGGATCAAGCTGGCATCCATATATTGATAGGATGAAACGGTCGCAGCTACCGATTCAAGAAGACGAAACTGCCCTTGTATTATGGGCATTCTGGGAGCACTACCAATCAACAGGAGATATTGAGTTTGCCCAGACTCTGTATAAATTCCTTGTACGACCAGCGGCTAAATTCTTACTGCAATTTATGGATGAGGATCTCAATTTGCCTTTACCTTCTTATGATCTGTGGGAAGAGCGATTTGGAATATTTAGCTTTACAGCTTCTGCTGTATATGGAGGTCTAATGGCAGCTCATTCATTTGCACGGCTGTTTGGTGAAGATGATCGCGCAGATACGTATTATGAAGGAGCAGAGCGCATTAAAAAGGGGATCGAGACACACTTGTATGATCATGATCGCTCGTGCTTTATTAGAGGGTTATATACCAATTCAGATACTGGTGAAGTTACGAAGGACTATACGATCGAAAGCAGCGTCTTTGGTTTGTTTGCTTTCGGAGTTTTTCCTGCAAATGACCCACGAATTATCCGTACAATGGAAGGAATTGAAAAACGGCTGACTGTTAAAACGAGTATTGGTGGTGTTGCTCGTTACGTGAGTGATTACTATTTCCAACAGTCACAGAACGTTGAAGAAGTGCCAGGGAATCCGTGGGTAATATGTACACTATGGATTGCTAAGTGGAAAATTGCTCTAGCAGAAACGGTTGAGGAATTGGACCTGGCGAAAAGTCAGCTTGAATGGGTGTGTAAACAGGCACTTTCAAGTGGAATATTGCCAGAGCAGGTTCATCCTTATTCAGGTAAACCTCTATCAGTCGCGCCCCTTACGTGGTCACATGCTACGTACGTGGATGTTGTAAAAGATTATCTAGAGAAATATGAAGCTCTTTCATTAAGAAGAAAAACAACTTGATTGAACGCGATATGTTTGTTATCATAATGAAGTATGTTGTTAAATGAACAGTTTGATAGGATTTGGAGGGATATTCATGCGCGTACAAATTACATTGGCTTGCACTGAAACAGGCGATCGTAACTACATCACAACGAAGAACAAACGTACTAACCCTGATCGTCTTGAACTTAAAAAATACAGCCCAAGACTCAAAAAGCAGACGTTACATCGCGAAACAAAGTAAGCAGTAGGTTATCCTACTGCTTTTTTATTTGCTTATTTTCCCTTACACTAATAGAAGAGTGAATTAGGAGGAATGGTCATGCAGTCAAAACATGAGTGGCGTACAAAGATGAAGACTAGACTTAGTGAGCTTACAGCTTCAGAAAAGGAGCTTCTTGATAACGATATATTAGAGCGGCTGTTTACATATGATTCTTATTTAAAAGCCCAAACGGTTGGGCTGACCATTGCAATGAAGAACGAAGTGAATACACAGAAAATTATAGAGAGGGCCTGGTTAGACGGTAAGAAAGTCGCTGTACCAAAATGTGATCCTAAATCAAAGCAGATGACTTTTTATTACCTAACTGAATGGAATCAGCTTGAAACCGTCTATTTTGGATTAAAAGAACCAAAACCAGATAAAACCTATATATGTGATAGTCGCGATATTAACCTTTTGCTAGTACCCGGGCTTATCTTCGATATGCAAGGATTTAGAATTGGATTTGGTGGTGGGTATTACGATCGGTATTTGCAGAACTACCCAAATGAAACGGTTTCACTCGCTTACGAAATTCAAGTCACTGAAGCAGTACCAACCGAATCATTTGATCTTCCTGTCCAAGCACTTATTACGAATGAACAAATTGTCCACTTCACATGCTGATCATCTATTTCGTTCTAAGTGCAATAACAGGTTTTGCTGGATATAAGGCTAAATCCCTTACAGCAGGAGGAGCTATCACTGCAGCCATAGTCGGCAGTGCCATTGCCTATGGATTTGGTTGGAAGGGTTTACTGCTATTGGGTGTTTTCTTTGTATCTTCTTCATTATGGAGTAAATATAAAGTGAAACAAAAAGAAGCTGTCGAGCAGATTGTAGAGAAGGGTGCAGCAAGAGATCACTACCAGGTACTAGCTAATGGAGGGGCAGCAGCCTTTGCTGGAATTTGGATGGGACTGTATCCAAATTACTGGTTGGCAGTCTTCTTCCTGGCTGCACTGGCTACTTCTAATGCGGATACGTGGGCGTCTGAGCTTGGAGTGCTTTCAAAACGTCTGCCACTCCATATACTAAAATTAAAATTGGTTCCTGCAGGCACATCTGGAGCGGTTAGCGTGCTCGGTCTGTTATCTTCTTTAATGGGTGCATTATTAATTGGAAGCTTGGGTGCTGTTTTGTTTGAAAAGTCATTGTTGCTGTTAGTTTCTGTTACATTTGGAGGTTTTCTGGGTTGTTTAGTTGATACATTCCTTGGTGGTTTGATACAGGAAGAATTTCGTTGTCAGGTATGCGGGATTAAAACTGAGCGGCATGTTCATTGCGGAATGAAAACAGTGAAGATAAAAGGTCTTTCCGGTTTAAATAACGATGTGGTAAATTTCTTATCCTCTATTACTGGTGGAATTGCTGGAGGTGTCTGGTTTTTATGAAGGTAGCTGGTATTTTGCTTGCAGGTGGGGAGTCGCGTAGATTCGGTTCACCTAAAGCTTTTGCAACTTATAAAGGTGAGCCATTTTATCGGATTATTCTTAACCAACTTGACTCGATTGTAGATAGAAGTGTTATCGTATCAAAGCAGGAGTTAATAGGAAAGTTTCAACAAGTATCTTCTTATCCAGTTAATGTCATCACTGATAACGAGTCATATTGTGGGATGGGGCCACTTGCGGGTATATACTCAGCTATGAAATCACTGGATGCCGATTATTACATAACAGTAGCCTGTGATATGCCACTTGTTACAAGCGACATTTTTGCTTTTTTGGTGGATAAAGCGAAACGACATGATGCAAGTGTGGTACCTGTTGTAGATGGACGGGTACAGCCACTTTGCGCAATTTATCATGCTTCTTGTAAACCAACGATTGAAGCTAATCTTAAAGCAGGCAGAAAGCGAATGAGCGATTTTCTAAAAGATTGTGAGATCCACTATGCCCCTTTTGGAGTTGATCATAAACAGTGGTTTATGAATATTAACACAAGTGATGATTATAAATTCGTGCAGGAGGAGAAAGAGTAAATGGATGAGCTAAAACGATATTCCCGCCAAATGCTTTTTACACCAATAGGCGAAGATGGACAGAAGAAGTTTAATCAATCCAAAGCCCTTGTGGTTGGAATGGGGGCCCTTGGGACCGCGATCGCTAACCATCTTGTTCGAGCAGGATTTGGTTATGTTAGAATCGTGGATCGCGATTATGTGGAGAAAAGTAATTTGCAACGTCAAATGCTTTTCGATGAAGAAGATGTGGCAGCGGCCTTACCGAAAACAGTGGCGGCAAAGAAAAAACTAGAGAAAATGAATTCGTCGGTTACGATTGATGCGATTACGACGGATGTGAACGCTAGTAATATAATGGATTTACTTGAAGGAATCGACTTTGTGATGGATGGCACAGATAATTTTTCGACCAGGTTTCTCTTAAATGATGCCTGTTTTAAGAAAAAAATCCCATTTGTGTATGGCGGTGCCGTAAGTTCGAGAGGGATGACTGCGTTGTTCGTCCCCGACGTGACACCCTGCTTACGTTGCTTTATTCAAGGAGGAGAACAAACATCTGGTGAGACGTGTGATACGATCGGCGTAATTTCGCCAATCGTGGATGTGATTGCCTCTTATCAGGTGACAGAGATCATGAAATATGTAGCAGGTGATCATGACAAGCTCCATAAAAGCTTATTAACGATGGATATCTGGAACAACCACAGTTATGCAATGAAGTTTTCTTCTCCAAAAGAAGGATGCACTACCTGTCAGAAGAAAGAGTATCCTGCCTTACAAGCTGGAACGAGGAAAGATGTTACTTCATTGTGTGGGAGAGAAACGATCCAAATCCAGCTCGAAAGTCGGTTTGATTTAAAGGAGTGGGCTATAAAGCTTCAAAAAACAGCTGAAGTTAAAGAAACGCCTTTTCTTCTCAAAGCGCAGTTGGAAGAAGGAGAGCGACTCGTTATATTCCCTGATGGCCGAGTTCTTGTTCAGGGTACAGAAGATAGTGGGAGGGCGAAAGCACTTTATGCCCGATATATTGGAATGTAAAAAGCGCCAGCCTGAGGGCTGGTGCTTTTTACCATCGAGGACACTACTTGACACATTGTGAGATCGGTTATAGAATAACAATGTTACTTAAACGCACAAAAGCATAAAAGTATAAAAGTGATTGTTGAATTGACTATAAAATAAAGTGATGAGTCAGAAGAGTAACTTCTTATGTTGAGCAGCAGCAGAGACCTGGTGGATGGTGAGAGTCAGGGCATATAAGAGTGAAATTACATCTGATGAGCTTGGTGAAACCCGGGATCCTGCCGTTATTAAGGATTTGAGTGGACAGGCAGACTGTCAACAAGGGTGGTACCGCGAAGTAATTCGTCCCTTCATACGTGAAGGGCTTTTTTTAATGGGGAAATTCTGCAGGAGACAAACTAGAAGATACGACAACATGAATTAAGGGAGAGAACGAAATGAAAAGAATATCATTTCCAATGGCCTTAACAGTGATTGCGCTCTTAATGAGCTGGATGCTGTTCAGTATCATTGTATTGAAAGTAGAACCTCATATGCCTCTGTTAGCTGGAATTGTAGGAACAGGGCTTCTTGGGTTAGCACTTGGGATAAAATGGGATGTTATTGAAAAAGGTTTACTTGATAGTATTACCACTGGCCTTAAGCCAATATTGATTTTATTTATCGTCGGAATGATGATCGCTGTATGGATGCAGAGTGGCACGGTTCCAACACTACTGTATGGTGGCCTTCAGTTTATTAAACCTGAATGGTTCTTAATTAGCGCCCTTGTTGTAACGATTATCGTCTCAAGTTTCACAGGAAGTTCGTTCACGACAATTGGAACAATCGGTGTTGCAATGATGGGAATTGGATCGGCGATGGGGATTAGTCCAGCTTTAGCAGCGGGTGCGGTCATTTCAGGTGCTTGTTTTGGTGATAAGATGTCACCGCTCTCGGATACAACAAATTTTGCACCAGCTGTAGCAAAAGTGGATTTATTCACACACATACGACATATGATGAATACTACGATCCCAGCTATCATCGTTACGATAATCTTCTTTTTGATGATGAGTAAGCAACTGCCGGCTTCGGTGAATCCTGAGGACATGCAGCAAGCAATTAGCGTACTTGAGAGCGAATTTCATCTATCACTCTGGACATTGATCCCACCGATTATCGTCGTTGTGCTCGCTGTACGGCGCGTCCCAGTCTTACT
Source organism: Pseudalkalibacillus hwajinpoensis (assembly GCF_039851965.1). NCBI lineage: Bacteria > Bacillati > Bacillota > Bacilli > Caryophanales > Guptibacillaceae > Guptibacillus > Guptibacillus hwajinpoensis. The sequence continues at coordinate 3,714,621 of NZ_CP156674.1, forward strand.
GACCTTATTTACTGGTCTTTTTGCGGGTATTATTGTTGCTATGCTTACACAGGGTGTGACATCGGCAACGTCGATCCTTACAACAATGCAAAGTGGATTTGTAAGTGAGACTTCAAGTGAGCTTGTAAATGGCATCGTAAATAGAGGTGGCTTGCAATCGATGATGTGGAGCGTCTCTCTCATTATTCTCGCTTTAGCACTTGGCGGGGTTCTTCAAGTAATGGGGATTATTCAAACACTTATGAGTGGATTAACGAAACTGCTAAATAGAAGAGGACATTTAATTTCAGCTACTGCAGGTTCATCAATTGGAGTAAATTTACTAACAGGAGAACAGTATTTATCGATTCTTCTGCCGGGTCAAACGTTTGAGCCTTTCTATGATCAAGCAGGCGTTGAGCGGAAATATTTATCACGAACGCTTGAAGATGCTGGAACATTAGTGAATCCTCTTATTCCCTGGGGAGTTTCAGGAGCTTTCTTTGCTGAAACACTTGGCGTCTCAGTCATGAGCTATTTGCCATTTGCCATTTTTCTATGGCTTTCACCTATTTTCACCATCATTATTGGTTACTGGTATGATATTAAATATAGAAATACTTCTCGAGCTCAAAATGGATAAAAACGCCTTCACCTGTAAACAGTAGAACTATAATAATGTTTCAGGAGGAGGATTAATGAGGCTATCAAGGCTGATCGTTTTACTATTGCTTCTTGTTGGCGTATATGAGTATCGGTACCGTATTCTAAACGGATTGCTAGGCATTGCAGTCATTCGACGATTTGTTGTTGGAAATACGCTGAAAATGCCAGGTGTTCGAAAAAAACTTTTTACAACTTTCTTATCTTAAACCTTCACCTCACTGGTGGAGGTTTTTCAATTTCATCATTGCCTGAAACTTTATTAATAGAAAGCTAAGGGGTAGAATGTAAGGAAATAACTCAACCCTTTTTAAAGGTGGCGATTTTATGAAATGGACACACGTGTTTTTTGATCTTGATAATACGTTATATAATCACGAATTGGCCTTCAAAAAAACGATTCAGCATTGTGCAGCGCTAATGCTAGCTAGAAAAGGAGTATCGGTAGCGGCTGGACAATGGTTTGATGTATTTAAATTATACTGCGACACGTATTGGAAGAATTACGAAAATGGCATCTGGTCTAGAGCGACCTATCAGATTAAACGTTACGAGAGTACAAACAACGAGTTTAACATATCGAGTTCTGATGAAGAAGCTCTTGCATTTCAGGAAGAATACCAGTCAAAGGTTGCCTCTTTCGCAGAACCTTTTTCCAGCATGGGAGATGTACTTTCAATTCTTAAGAAAAACAAGATAAAGCTTGGGATCATTACGAATGGTGCAAAGAAGACACAAATGCAAAAAATTAGAGCACTTGATCTGATGAAGTGGTTTGAGCCTGATATGATCTTTATTTCAGAAGAAATAGGCTTGTCAAAACCCCACACGGATGTTTTTCACCATGTCCGGGAAGAAATAGGCAACTACCTTTACATAGGTGATTCATGGGATCAGGACATTCAACCTGCATTAGAAGCAGGATTTGACGTCATTTACTTTAACTCACGAAAGGAGAAGGGGAGTCATTCACTTAAAGAGATTCCTGAAGTTACTTCGTACCGAGAACTATTGAATGTGCTAAATTTATAGAGCTTCCACAGCTAATTGTTATCTTGGCTCAAAATCGGTTCATTTAGATACTGAATGAGCTGAATATTTTCCCCACTGTCGGTCTGAAATAAAACCAAAAGATAGGGAGATTGTTTATGAAGCAACAATAGTGGGATCGTGCTGCCAATCGGGGACGCTGTTTGCCCTTCAGAAGCCTGAATGCCAAGAAAGTAGTTTCTATAAAGACCTTCCCATATACCTCCTATGGTATCTGTACTTTGTTCTTTTGATAACCCGGGCAGCGCTTTTTCCTGATAAAGATGAAGTTCTGTTAATGGAATAATGTAATAATCTTCTGGACGAATTTGATATTCAGTGATTATTTCTTTAAAAACGTGTTGGAATTGTTGCACAAGTGCATGATCAAGAATGAACTCCCATTCTTTTTCTTCTTCTGTGTGAGCCGTTTTAAAAGATTCGAGCGGAGTCATTGGTGAATCAATGACATAGAGCTGATCATAGCTCATTTCTTGAGCGCTTTTAATGACATCGTTCGGATAATGAATTTCACCATAATGGTAGCTAATTGTCTCATAGTGGCCACTGTCTTCACTGGTGAATTTCTTTTTCTGATTAATAGATGCTGTATTTTCTTTCCATGTCGACATCGTATCAATGAGCCGACCTTCTTCATATAAAAATGAAAGATCCTGGCGAAGGTATGCGCTTTCGCTAAGAGTAGATTCTGATTTCCAGTTTAATGTGTATTCATCTTCATCTTCCTGCGTTAGAATGGTGAGTGAAGTACTCGCCGATTCAAATGTTACATCTGGATCAGGAGGGAAATACGTAAACGATTCCCTAATCGGATTGCTGTTTGTGTTGACAAGGATGAGAGCAAAAACCCCAATCAGACCAATCATTATGATGTAGTGCCCTTTTTTGATCATCCCTAACCTCCAAATCTTTAAGCTTGTCATCATATTTATGATGAAAGTTCTCTTTTTATGAAAGGGATAACAAAGAGACAAATTTTGAAGCTAACAGAGAGGATGAAAACAATGAATGATTTTTTTCATGCAGAAGAACTTCTAAACACAACAAAAGATTTAGTAAGTATTCCCAGTCCTTCTGGCTATACAGACGAAGTGATCAGCTGGGTAGATGGAAGGATGCAGGAGCTTGGAGTCGCAACTTCACGTAACAATAAAGGTGGCCTTATCGCGACGATTGAAGGGGAGAACACTTCAAAACATCGTATGTTAACGGCTCACGTTGATACGCTGGGGGCGATGGTTAAGGAAATCAAAAGTGACGGTCGCTTGCGGTTGTCTCTTATTGGTGGTTTCCGCTTTAACGCTATTGAAGGTGAGTATTGTGAGATTATTACTGGATCAGGCAAGCGTTTCTCTGGAACGATTCTTTTGCATCAGACATCTGTTCATGTCTACAAAAACAATGGAGATGTGAAACGCGATGAGCAAAATATGGAGGTTCGTCTAGATGAACGAGTTTTTTCTGTAGAAGATGTTCAGAACCTTGGAATTCGAGTGGGTGATTTTACAGCTTTTGATCCTCGCGTACAACTTACAGAAAGTGGCTTTATTAAGTCTAGACACCTTGATGATAAAGCGAGCGTAGCTCTCCTTCTGGCAAATATCAAAAAAATTAAAGAAGAAAATCTAACGCTCCCATATACAACTCATTTCTTAATTTCGAATAATGAAGAAATTGGATACGGAGGGAATTCGAATATTCCGCCTGAAACGGTTGAATACATAGCTGTAGATATGGGGGCACTTGGAGATGGACAAGCTTCTGATGAATATACGGTTTCCATTTGCGCGAAGGATTCGAGTGGACCTTATCATTATCGGTTAAGGGAGCACCTGGTGAAACTTGCAGAGGAATCAAGCATTGAATACAAACTGGATATTTATCCTTATTATGGCTCGGACGCTTCTGCAGCGATTCGAGCAGGAGCGGATGTCAGGCACGCTCTCATTGGGCCAGGAATTGATGCTTCACATGCCTATGAACGTACACATAAAGGTTCTATGCTTCATACAGCAAATTTAATTTATAAATATTTACTGTCTTCTATGATTGATTAACCTACATTGACCAGCCTCAGAACCCGAGGTTGGTTTTTTATATGCCCAATTATCCAGCAGGTATGCAATAGATTCGATTGGTGAATGATGGATATGAGGAGGGGGACCTATGTCTGATAAAAAAATAATACACCCAGTTGCTAAATCCTTTGAGCAGAATATAGATTTCCTGCATACCGAGCTTGGGGTTGGAAAAAGCTTTGACGTGATTCAACTTGATCTTGAGTACGCAGGCAGAAAAATGGCGATGTTTTTAATTGATGGGTTTGTAAAAGATGATATTCTTCATTATCTCATGAAACTTCTTTCAAGGCTGGAACCTGAACAGCTTGAACCAGACCCACTAGAGAAATTAATGAAAGTTCATATTCCCTATGTTGAAATTGACCGTCAAAAGGATTTGGATGTTGTCATGGACTTAGTGCTCGCTGGTCCAACAGCACTTGTTGTTGAAGGCATGAGCGAAGTCATTATGATTGATGCTAGAACTTATCCTGTACGAGGCCCGCAGGAACCAGATTTGGAACGTGTGACAAGGGGTGCTCGTGATGGGTTTGTAGAAACCATTGTATTTAATACGTCCCTTACGAGAAGAAGAGTAAGGGACAAAACACTTCGGATGGAATATATGCAAATAGGTAGAAGGTCCAAAACAGACATATGTATTAGCTATATCGAGGATATCGCAGACCCTGAAATTGTTAAGAAAATAAAAGATTCGATGAGTAAAATTGACACAGATGGGCTCCCGATGGGGGAGAAAACGGTAGAAGAATTTATATGTGGGCGACCATTAAATCCCTATCCGCTCGTAAGGTATACAGAACGCCCTGATACAGCAGCAATTCATCTATATGAAGGCCATGTGTTGATTTATGTAGATGGTTCTCCAAGTGTATTAATCACTCCAACCACCTTCTGGCATCATCTTCAGCACGCGGAAGAATATAGACAGAAACCACTTGTAGGTGCCTATTTGAGGCTAGTGCGTTTTATTGCGGTTTGGATAGGTATTTTCATCCTGCCTCTTTGGTACTTGTTCGCATCTAATCCACGACTACTTGGTTCAAACATGCAGTTCATTGGTGTGGATGAAGGGGGGACACTTCCTATTTTTGTGCAATTTATTATCATTGAGCTTGGGCTTGATATTTTAAGAATGGCTACGATTCATACACCAACCTCACTAGCGACAGCGCTTGGTCTCGTTGCAGCTATACTAATAGGTCAGGTTGCTGTTGAAGTGGGTTTATTCATAAATGAAGTTATCCTTTACCTTGCGCTCGCAGCGATGGGAACATTTGCAACACCTTCTTATGAATTAAGTCTTGCAAATAGACTGTTTCGACTGGCCTTATTAGTTATAACGGCTGCGTTTGGTGTAATAGGTTTCTCAGTCGGATTCACCCTCTGGATGATTTTATTAATTCGAACTAAGTCCTTCCACATTCCGTATCTTTGGCCGTTCATCCCGTTTTCTTACAGAGCGTTCAGAGATGTGCTTCTCCGTTTTCCAATGCCTGTAAAAAATAGAAGACCTACTGTTCTACACCCAAAAGATCCAGACCGATAAGTGCGGAACGCATTCCTTTTAGTAAGTGGAATGCGTTCTATTTATGCTGAAACGTTTTTTTTAATGTAATGGATTGCTATAATAAACGTGGTGAGGAAAATGAAAACTTTTTTTGATGTTCAACAGCTTCTGAAGCGTTTTGGCATGATCGTTTATACGGGAAGCAGGTTAGGCGATCTTGAATTAATGGAGGAAGAGCTGAAGGAGCTTTATGAAATGAAGATTCTCGAACAAGACAATTATCTTGTTGCGAGAATGATTTTGCGAAATGAAATAGGCAGGGAGAGAGACAAACATGAACGAAACAATTGAAACGATTCTCGAACACCGTTCGATAAGGTCATTTAAAGATGAACCTTTAACGAATGAACAAGTTCATACTCTCGTTAAGGCTGCTCAAGCAGCTTCCACGTCGAGTTACATACAGGCTTATTCGATTATTGGTGTGAAAGATCAAGAGAAGAAAAAAAAGCTAGCACAATTGGCTGGAAACCAGAGCTATGTGGAGAAGAATGGACATTTCTTTGTTTTTTGTGCGGATTATAATCGTCACCATGCTGCAGCAGAGATGCATGGAACATCTGTTAAGGAAACAACTGAATCAACAGAGAAATTCATGGTGGGTTTAATTGACGCAGCATTAGCAGCCCAGAATGCTTCCATAGCTGCAGAGTCGATGGGTCTAGGTATTTGTTATATCGGTGGAATTCGGAACGATCTTGAAGAAGTAAGTGATGTATTACAGCTTCCTGATTACGTCGTTCCGTTATTTGGACTATGTGTCGGTTATCCTGCGCAAGATCCGAATATAAAACCTCGCTTACCTCTAGAGAACATATATCATGTGGATGAGTATGAACAGAATCCTGATGCCTTTAAAGAGGGATTAAGAAAGTACGATGAAACGATTTCGGCCTATTATTCAGATCGAACTAGTGGAGAGCGTACAGTGGGATGGTCTTCACTGATGGCTCATAAATTAACAAAACCAGTTCGCACTTATATGAAGAAGTTTCTCAAGAAAAAAGGATTTCCATTAAATTAAATAATACTTAGTTCAAAGGGTGGATGAAGATGAAAGAAGAGAAGTGGTTGATTGGTGTCGATTTAGGTGGAACAACTATTAAGCTTGCATTCCTAGATTATTACGGAGAGATTTTAAATAAATGGGAAATTCCAACGGATAAATCCGAAGAAGGTCGACATATTACGGTGCACATCGCAAGAGCGATTGACGATAAGATGGCGGAAATGGATATAACCAAAGATAAGTTTGCAGGTATTGGGATGGGAGCACCTGGTTTTATTGAAATGGAAACTGGTTTTATCTATCAGGCTGTGAATATAGGTTGGCTCAACTTCCCTCTTAAAGATAAATTGGAGATTGAAACAGGTCTTCCTGTTATTATTGATAACGACGCGAATATAGCAGCTCTTGGTGAGATGTGGCGAGGGGCTGGTGATGGTGCAAGAGACTTATTGTGTGTTACTCTTGGAACTGGTGTTGGTGGTGGGATTATTACCAACGGTACCATCATTCATGGCACAAATGGAATGGCTGGAGAAATCGGTCACATAACATCCATACCAGAGGGTGGAGCGCCTTGTAACTGTGGTAAATCAGGTTGTCTTGAAACAGTTGCCTCTGCAACGGGTATTGTCCGTATCGCACTTAACAGTATTGAATCTCATAAAGATAGTTTACTATATGCTAGATATAAAGAGCATAACGAGTTAACTGCCCGTGATATTTTTGAAACAGCACAATCGAAGGATAAGTATGCTGTAGAAGTTGTGCAAAATGTGACATTCCATCTCGGGCTGGCTGTTGGAAATCTTGCTAATTCAATTAACCCATCAAAAATTGTCATTGGCGGGGGCGTTTCAAAAGCGGGAGAAGCCCTTCTGACTCCTCTTAAAGAGCAGTTTGAGAAATTTGCACTACCTAGAGTTAAAGAAGGGGCAGACTTTGCAATTGCTACACTTGGAAACGATGCAGGAGTAATTGGTGGAGCATGGCTTGTGAAAACGAAATTGATGAAATAGTCCTAGTTGAATGCGTTTAACCTTGTCATATAAGGGTAAAAGTGAGGTCAGCAGAGCCTGATCTCTTCTTTTTTTTGTGGAAAATGACGCTGAATGAAACTTTTCCCCATTCTCAATCGTTATTAGTAACGGACGCGGAAAAGAGAATAGGCATCTAATCAAAAAGTAAATTATAAAATAAGGACTAAAGTTAGTTGAAAAAATTTCTAAAACATACTATGATAGCGTTTATGTATGGTCGGAGAAACGAATGGTAGCTTTTCCTTATATCAACTAAGGAGGTACTAAGAAAAATTATGAAAAAGCTACAAAACAAGTATTCATTCTTTTTACTCGTAGCATTTTTGCTATGGCTCAAAACTTATCTTGTCTATGAATTTGCATTTAACATTGAACCTGAAAATAAAATGGAAGGATTTATTCTCTTCCTTAATCCAGTAAGTTCCGTCCTGCTGTTCCTTGGTTTTGCCTTATTCGCTTCACCAAAGTATCGCAACAGGGTTCTACTTATAATTAATTTTATCGGTTCGTTCATTCTTTTTGCTAACGTTGTCTATTACCGAGAATTTACAGACTTTATCACCATTCCATTGTTATTCCAAACGAATAACATGGGGGAACTAGGCAACAGTATTCAAGAACTTATCAGTGGCTACGACTTCCTATTATTCATGGATATTGTTATTCTTGCTATTTATTTAATCGTTCGCAAAACGAAAGCATATGAAGTGAAAAAGAAGGAAATTGCCATTGTTTTTGCTAGTGCAATTGCACTCTTCGCCATTAACGTAGGACTTGCTGAAACTGAGCGTCCTCAGCTACTGACGAGAACGTTTGACCGTGAAATGTTAATTAAATACATCGGCACATACAATTATCACGTTTATGATGCTGTTCTTCAGTCGAAAGCAAAAGCTCAGCGAGCATTTGCTGACGGAAGTGAAATTGTCGATATTGAGAACTACGTAAAGGCCAATCACGTTGAGCCTGATCCGGAAATGTTCGGTAAAGCAGAAGGGAAGAATATTATTCTTGTTTCACTAGAATCAACTCAAAATTTTGTTATTAATGAGGAAGTTGATGGACAAGAAATTACACCTTTTCTAAATGATTTGATTGATGAGAGCTACTATTTCCCTAACTTTTATCACCAGACTGCTCAGGGAAAAACATCTGATTCAGAGTTTATTCTTGAGAATTCCCTTTACGGACTTCCGAGTGGAGCAGTATTTTTTACACACTCAGGTAATGAATACAATGCTTCTCCTGAAATATTAAGCGAAAATGGTTATTATAATGCTGTTTTTCATGCAAATAACAAAAGTTTCTGGAACCGCGATGTTATGTATGATGCTCTAGAATATGATAAATTTTATGACATCAATGATTTTACAGTAACACCTGATAATTCTATTGGTTGGGGTCTAAAAGACGAGTATTTCTTCGATCAGTCAATTAAATATCTTAAAACGCTTCCCGAGCCTTACTATGCAAAGTATATTACACTGACAAACCATTTCCCGTTTACGTTGGAAGCTGAAGATGAATATATTCCCGAGTGGACATCTGATGATGGAACCGTCAATCGCTTTTTCACGACTGTAAGATATCAGGATGAAGCGATCAAGAAATTTTTTGATCGCATGAAAGAAGAAGGGCTTTATGAGGACTCTATCTTTGTGATGTACGGTGATCATTATGGAATTTCAGAGAATCACAATAAAGCAATGGGCGAGTTTCTTGGAAAAGAAATTACGCCATTTGAATCCACACAATTACAAGAAGTACCTTTGATTATTCACATTCCGGGACAGGAAGGGAAAGTAATGGAACAGATTGGCGGACAGATTGACCTTAAACCAACAATTATGCACCTTCTTGGAATTGAAACAAAGGACATGATTAAATTCGGTAATGACTTGTTTGCCAAAGAGCAAGACAACTTTACGATTCTTCGTGATGGTAGCTTTATAACAGAAGATTATGTGTATACAAGCAACGTTTGTTATGATAAAGAAACAGGTGAGGAAACGGATAAAGCTTCCTGTGAGCCATACATGGAAAAAGCAAAAACTGACCTTGCCTACTCAGACAAGATTGTCTATGGTGATTTATTACGCTTTTTAGGAAAGCATGATGAGCAACAGGGAAATACAAAAGAAGATGAATAGGAATAAGCTGAAGAAACCATGCTCTGCATGGTTTCTTTTTTTATGCATAGGTTCATGGTGATTGTTCATATCTTAGTATGAAAAAGGATGTGGGGGGGATAAGATGAGAGTCAGAGTGAAAAGCGGAAACACTCTTTGGAAATACAGTCGTGTTTTTCAAGTGCCACTCAAGCTTATTTTAGATAGTAATAATCTCGAGAATCCAGATCAGCTTGTCATTGGTGATGTCATTTTAATTCCTGGATATGTTACAAAACGGTATACCATTAAAAAAGGGGACACGCTCTGGAAAATAGCGGGTTGGTATGGAGCTCCGCTTGATGGCGTGCTCCTTATCAATGATACCAACCCTTTTGCGCTCGTCCCTGGGGAAAAAGTTGATATCCCAATTCGAGTGACATGGTCGCTTATTAACCCGAATCAAAACTATGATTACAATGTAATGGTAACCGACATTCGTAAACTTTTAGCAGTTTATCCATTTATTAAACGAGCGGTGATTGGTGAATCAGTTATGGGAAAGCCACTACCGGAGCTAGTAATTGGTAAAGGGGAAAAAAAGGTGCACATGAATGGCTCTTTTCATGCAAATGAATGGCTTACCTCGACGCTCATAATGAAATTTATAGATGATTATGCACGAGAATTAACCAATACACAGATGTTAAGTGGGGTAGTTGTCCCGCCTCTGTATGAATCCACTTCATTGTCAGTCGTTCCGATGGTTAATCCTGATGGGGTGGATCTTGTTATAAACGGTTTACCTGAAGAAGAACCGTTTCGAACGATTGCCGACAACATAAACAACGGAAGCGATCAATTTAATCGGTGGAAAGCGAACATCAGAGGTGTAGATTTAAACAATCAGTATCCGGCTAAGTGGGAAGTAGAAGCAGAGCGTAAACCCAAAAAACCCTCTCCAAGAAATTATCCTGGAACAGAACCGCTAACTGAGCCGGAAGCCATTGCTATTGCTGATCTTACAAGAAGAAAAAATTTTAACCGCGCGCTAGCTTTTCACTCGCAGGGAGAAGTGATTTTTTGGGGTTACGAAGGACTTGAACCGCCTGAGTCAGAAATTCTTGTAAATGAATTTTCAAGGCTTAGCGGTTATAGAGGAATTCGGTACGTTGATAGTTTTGCAGGTTACAAAGATTGGTTTATTAAAGAATTTAGACAGCCAGGATTTACAGTGGAAATAGGTAAAGGAGAAAACCCACTTCCAATTTCGCAGTTCAGTAAAATTTATCAAGATACAATTGGGATCTTTCTCTCTTCTTTATACATGTAGTTTGCTTGTTTTTTTCCGTTCTTTTTGTAATAATAAACTTAACTTCATAATGTTTGTGACTAGGGGTGCCCGCATAATAGGGGGGCTGAGAAAAAGAAACTACTATTTCTTTTACCCTTTTGAACCTGATCTGGTTGATACCAGCGTAGGGAAGTCGGTAGCGGTGTTTATACTGCCCTCATTCCTAACGCGGAATGAGGGCATTTTTACGTGCAGAGAATCTTTTATTCTAAGATGTGTTTATTTTAGAAGGGGACGAGGGTCTCATATTCCAGTGTTGGTCATAAAACATTTTAGATAAATAGAGGAGGTTAATGATGAAGGATTTCCAATTATACGTGATTACAGGAGAAGAGTTTCATCCAGCACGCGATCTAAGTGAAGTAATGGAAGAAGCCATATGTGGTGGTGCAGAAATTATTCAGTTACGTGACAAAACTAGTTCTAAAAAGGTTGTTCTTGAGAAAGCGCAGAAGCTAAGAGAGTTAACGCGAGAATACAACATCCCCTTCATTGTGAATGACCATATTGACGTAGCACTTGCGGTTGACGCAGATGGTATTCATCTCGGGCAGGATGATTTGCCTTTAGAAGTCGCAAGAACAATTGTTGGACCAAATAAAATAATTGGTATTTCTACTCATCGAATTGAGGAAGCTCGTGAAGCGGAAAAGGGCGGGGCAGATTATATAGGCGCTGGCCCTATTTTCCCTACAAATAGCAAGAGTGATGTTGTAGATCCAGTAACAACAGCTTATATAAAAGAAGTAGCATCGGAAATTACGATTCCTTTTGTAGCTATTGGAGGAATTAAACTTCATAATGTCGCTGAGGTAGTGAAAGCAGGAGCAAACCGGATATGTGTGATCAGTGAAGTTGTTGGTAGTGAAGATGTAAAGGGAACATGTGAGATGTTCAACCAATCAATTGAGGAGGCGTCCAATCAATGACATTATTTATTAATGGTGAGCCTTATGAACTTAATGTGACAAATTTGCAGGAGGTTATTGCTCATTTTGAATTACAGGAGGGCCTCGTAGTAACTGAAGTGGAAGGTAACATTGTTGATCGATCACAGTGGCTTGAAACGAAAGTAAGTGATGGGATGAAAATTGAGTTAGTTCATTTCGTAGGAGGGGGATGAGTTTATGAACGATAAGTTAACCATTGCAGGAAAGCAGTTGTCATCGCGTCTTTTTCTCGGGACAGGCAGATATCCAAATCCATATGTTCAAAATCAAGCCATTGAGGTTTCAGGAGCCGATGTTCTCACCTTTGCGATTCGGAGAGTAAATTTACAAAACCCTGACGAAGATGCGATCCTTCAGCATATGGAAGGTAAAACATTTCATTATTTACCGAACACCTCAGGTGCTACAACTGCAGAGGAAGCCATACGGATTGCTCGCCTTGCACGCGCCTCAGGGCTAAGTGATTGGATCAAAATCGAGGTTAGTAGAGATGAAAAAATACTTCTGCCAGACCCTATTGAAACGCTGAAGGCGACTGAGGTTCTGGCCAGTGAAGGGTTTATCGTACTTCCTTACACATCGGACGATCCGGCTCTTTGTTACCGACTACAGGAAGCTGGTGCATCAGCTGTCATGCCTGGAGGTTCTCCAATTGGTACTGGTCTCGGAATATTGAATCCTTACAATATTGAAATCATTACAGAACAGCTTTCTGTACCTGTCATTGTGGATGCAGGGTTGGGGGAGGCTGCTGATGTTACAAAAGCAATGGAGCTTGGTGCAGATGGTGTGCTTCTAAATACAGCCATTGCAAAAGCCAGAAATCCCGTCAAAATGGCTGAAGCAGTTAAACTGGCTATTCATGCGGGGAGATTATCCTACTTAGCTGGTAGAATTCCAAAGAAAAAATATGCGACTGCTAGTAGCCCCATATAGTACGTGGAAGGAGGGAACTTCTTGGCGAAAATTTCGATTGTAGGTGGAGGGGTAATCGGCCTTTCCATTGCTTATGAGTGCGCTATAAGAGGGCACGACATAACCGTGATAGAAGCTTTTGAATGTGGGGGACAGGCTTCTGGAGCTGCTGCAGGAATGCTGGCCCCATACTCCGAAATTGAGGAAGATCCTGATGATTTTTTTAGACTCTGTCAAAAAAGTCTCCAATTGTATCCTGAATGGCAGAAGGCGATTAAACAGGTGTCTAAAATGGATTTTGAATATAACGAGAGTGGAAGCCTTTATTGTATTTATCATGAAGCTGACCGTTTGTCACTGGAAACAAAACAAAGCTGGCAAAAAGACTTCGGAGTTGAATCCTACATTCTTTCAGGTGATGAAGTCAGGGAAAAAGAGCCAGAACTTTCAAAAGAGATTGTAGCTGCATTATGGTGTCCGGAGGAGTCTCATATCTATGCCCCTGATTATGTAAAAGCGTTATTGCAAGCCTGCAGAAATCTTGGTGTCAGGGTAATCGAGCGTGCTGGTGAAGCAAATCTTGTTAATCGTACAGTTGTAACTGATCAACATCAGATTGAAGCGGATATAAACGTTATTTGTACTGGTGCTTGGTCCATGAAGTGGGAAGAAAAACTTGGTTTCTCACTTCCTGTTTATCCGATAAGGGGTCAAATTTGCGCTTATGATGGGCCGAAACTGAACCATATCATTTTCACCAGTCAGGGATATCTAGTTGGAAAAGGCAACGGATCACTTGTAGCTGGTGCTTCAGAAGATATTGCTGGGTTTGATACAAATGTAACGGCGCATGGGGTTGGACGCCTGGAAAAATGGAGTAAAAAAGTAATCCCTGGACTTATCGGAAAAGCACCGTTTCATAGATGGGCGGGTTTGCGACCAGCCACACAGGATGGTTTTCCTCTTATTGGAAGAATCGCAAAGAATCCAGAGGTTATTTTAGCTACAGGACATTATCGTAACGGAATTCTTCTTAGTCCGATTACAGCAAAAATTGTTGCAGATGAAATCGAAGGAGAACCGCAAATGGTCTCTATTGATCGATTTAGACCAAATCGTTTTTAGGGTTAATAGAGAGGAGAAGATACGAATGAAAAAAGTGCTTACGATCGCAGGATCTGATAGTGGCGGAGGTGCTGGAATCCAGGCCGATTTAAAAACGTTTCAGGAGAGAGACGTATATGGCATGAGTGCAATTACAGCATTAACTGCTCAAAATACGCTTGGAGTTCATGAGGTTTTCCCTCAGTCAGTGGAGGCAGTCCGCTCCCAACTTGATGCTGTCCTATCAGACATCAGAGCCGATGCAGTCAAAACAGGAATGCTTTTCTCAAGTGACATTATCGAAATTGTAGCTGGAAAAATAAGGGAATATCAGCTTTCAAACCTTGTGATAGATCCTGTCATGATTGCTAAAGGAGGCGCATCATTACTACAAAAGGATGCGGTTCTTGCTATGAAAGAAAAATTACTTCCGCTTGGTGCTGTGATAACACCAAATGTCCCTGAAGCCTCAGCAATGCTAAATAACATGAAGATTGCTTCGATTGAAGAAATGGAAATTGCTGCAAAAGAACTTGCTCAATGTGGGTCAAAAGCCGTGTTGATTAAAGGTGGCCATATGGAGGGGGCTAATTCTATCGACGTGCTGTATGTGAACGAGCAATTTTATCACTATCAATCTAAGCGAATCGAAACCAAACATACACATGGCACGGGATGCACGTTTTCAGCGTGTATTGCAGCAGAATTAGCAAAAGATAAAAGCATACCTGAAGCTGTTTCAAGAGCTAAAGCATTTATTACGTCTGCAATTACACATTCCTTACCAATAGGTAAAGGAATAGGTCCTACAAATCATGCCGCATATCGTTTAAACGAGTTTAATTCAGAAAACGAGTAACTCTGCTAAATGCAGGGTTATTTTTTTCTTTTCAAAAGGTGATTTAAAATCAAGTGAGTGTTATCTTCGAGATAGTGTATAGAATTGGGGTATGATATAAACGATAATCATAAGCCATTTTCAGGAAAGGTTACGTTATGAAACCAATAATTGAAGTGAAAAAAGTGAAAAGTGAACGTGTGACAGGTGTGAACTTTGCTTTGAAGGAGGGAACACTAACCACCATTATCGGTCCTTCGGGTTCCGGAAAGAGTAGTCTGTTAATGTTATTAAACAGACTGGAGGATCCAGACCAGGGAGACATTTATGTAAAAGGGAAGAAGATTGACGATTATCCGATTGATGAATTAAGACGCAGCATTGGAATGGTGTTTCAGCAAGCGCATCTATTTGACGGTACCGTAAAAGACAATTTAAAATTTGGTCCTGATCTGAAAAAGTACTGGGATGAGGAACAGGGAATAGCACTCTTGAAAAAAGTTCAGCTCCATGAAGAATTTCTAATGAAAGACGTCGAGCATCTCTCAGGAGGGGAACAACAGCGAGTCGCTTTTGCTCGAACACTTGCAAATGATCCAGATGTGCTTCTGTTAGATGAAGTAACAAGCGCTCTTGATATGAGGACAGTTGAGTGGATGGAAGAACTATTACATACGCTCGTTTATGAAGAAGGGAAGACAATTCTTATGATTACACACGATTTAAAGCAGGCAGAACGATTGGGACAATACACGCTGTTTATGTATGAAGGGCGTCTCGAAGAGCGGGGAGAAACAGAAGAGTTATTTCATCACCCGAAATCAAAAGCTCTAACGCATTTTCTTGAGGGCTAGCACATGACGGGGATTTCGAATCTCTCGCTATTAACAATGATCCTTTTTGTGATGATTCCGGTATCACTTTCCTACCTTTTTTCCCTTGGAATCGGTAAATCAGCGATCTGGTCTTCCTTCCGAGGCGTTATTCAGCTCTTTTTTATAGGGTATATATTAACATTTTTGTTTTCAATGCCAGACTGGCAGGGAATAGGTTTGTGGATAGCTATCATGCTGGTGATTGCTGCCAAACAGGCGGGGAAAAGAGGAAAAGGGATTCCACACGCATTTATGTTATCATTGGGTTCATTGATACTGATTGAAGTGTTTGTGTTATCATTATGGATCCTATTTGATATTATACCGTTCCAATCAGAACAGGTGATTCCTATGAGTGGAATGATTATCGGGAATAGTATGGTAGCATCTGGACTCGCCTTTGAGCGAATGAAAAATGAATTTCATGATAGCAGGGGGAAGATCCTTGCTGCACTGTCACTGGGGGCTAATCCGGCTCAAGCATCGCAAATGATTATTAGAAAAACGATTCGAGCTGCCATGATTCCAAATGTGGATGGATTAAAAACAATTGGTCTTGTACAGCTGCCGGGAATGATGACAGGTTTAATACTTGGAGGAGCTTCCCCAATTGAAGCGATCCGGTATCAGATTGTTATTTCCATTAGTATTTTTTCATCGGTTTCGATTTGTGCAATGATTATTTCGCTTGTTACGTATCGATTCTTCTATAATCAAAATATGCAGCTTATTTCTAATGAAGGAGGTAATTAATCATGGCTATAGTAGATGTCACTGTGATTCCGATAGGAACAGAAACACCAAGTGTGAGTAGGTATGTTGCAAATGTACAGGAGGTCTTAGAAACGTTTACCGATCGGGTTACGTATCGCCTGACCCCTATGAGTACGCTAATTGAAGGAGAACTGTCTGATCTTCTTGAGGTGGTACAGGCCATTCATGAAGCGCCATTTCAAGCTGGAATTGAACGGGTAGCAACGAATATCCGTATTGATGATAGACGTGATAAAAAAGGAAAAATGGACGACAAGCTTGAATCAGTCGAGAGACACCTGAAGTAGTATAAAAAAGGAAGCCAGTAAAAAAACAGCCATATTGGCTGTTTTTTAGTGGCCTCCGCCGCCCCCGGATCCGAAAAGAATGTCGATCACTGTAGCTACAGTAAAAGCGCCAAAGACAAGCACCGTTAATCCTGCAAAGGCAAGACCCATAAAGTTTTTTTCACGTAAAGAGCGGAAAATGCCCCATACACAAAATAATGTAACGATTGCAAAAATAATTGATAACCCCATTTGGAATACCTCCCTATCCATGCACTTTTTATCAGTATACCCGGAAACGAGCAAGTTACGGCATGGTTAACTCTAAATTTTTCTGCATGGTATGTACAATAAGTCCTTTCTTATTTTAACCGTTTTCTTTTCATTTGTCGAGGCGTTATTCCGGCAAAAATGTAAGTTCAAGCTGGTATGCCCGTGCAATTCCTTCCATTAGTTCGGTGTGCATATGGTCAATGTAAAAAACGTCGTCGTCCTTCGCGATCACGTGTTCATCCATTTGCAGTTGTGCCATTTCAATCTGTTCCTCCACACCTGTTGATATGATGAAGTAAGAAACCAAATTTTCATATAGAAAATAGTTAGTATTCTGGGAAACAAAACCATAATCATAAAAAGATGCATAGGGATTTGCGTTCGGAGAAAGGGGGAGAAGAGAATAGAATTCTTCAAACACACCTTTAGATAGGTAGTAATCTTGAAGTGTCAAAGCTTCTTCTTTATTAGAGATGATGACCAGTCTTTTATCTCGATCCATGACTGTAGCAAGCTCAGCTGTTTTCTTGATGATTTGCGCAATAAAACCCGGCAGCTTTCCAATCGGTGGCTTCATTTCAACGCCATAAACCGTTTCCATAGCAATCGTCTCCTTTTGAACAATCTTTTGTATAGTGTAGAATAAGAAACATAATCTTTCAATGGAGGCGAATGAGATGGAATGGAAACAGATGGCGGTTGGACCTGTTCAGGCTAATGCAGGATTGATTTGGAATGAGAAGAAAGAAGCCCTCTTAATTGATCCGGGTGCAGAAGGAGGAAGGATTAAGAGGAAAATAGAAAAGTTAGAATTAAAGCCGGTAGCGATTTTATTAACCCATGCACACTTTGACCATATTGGTGCAGTTGATCTTATTCGTGAAGCCTACAATATCCCGGTTTATCTCCATAAATTTGAAGAAAAGTGGCTTTCAGATGCTTCATTAAATGGCTCGAAATTGTTTCCTATAGTAGAAAATATTGAAGGAAAACCAGCAGATTATTTAATTGAAAATGAATGCGACATGACGGTTGGATCATTTATGTTTAGTGTATTTGAGACTCCGGGACATTCACCTGGTAGCGTATCGTTTTACTTTAAGGAAGCTGGCATTGTTTTCTCGGGAGATGCACTATTTGCAGGGAGCATTGGAAGAACGGACCTTCCTGGTGGTAATCACAAGCAGCTGATTGAAAGTATACATAATCGTCTTCTCGTCTTACCAGAGCAAACAATTGTAGCATCGGGACACGGTCCTGTCACCACAATTGAGGATGAGATGGCTGGAAATCCTTTTCTTAATGGATTTTCTCTCTAAATGATGCAACTCCTGAGTAGGATTAAAGACGAAATTGAGCAGAGTCTCGACGAAGCTATCACTTATGAAAGGTTTATGTCACTTGCGTTATATGACAAAGACTATGGATACTACAATGTAGAAAAGCAAAAAACAGGGAGAGAAGGAGATTTCTATACTTCGTCAAGCGTGCATGGCGTATTTGCCAGGGTGATCGCAGGGGCACTTATAGAAGCCATTCAAGAAAATCAGATAATGCCTGTCATTGTGGATGTGGGTTCTGGGGATGGAAGATTTATTCAATCCTTCCTTGATGAAGTAAAGGAAATTAATCATTCACTTTACAAGAAGATTCAGTATTATGTAGTGGAATCAAGCCCCTTTCATCAAAAGTTAATAAAGAAACTGACAGTATCACATCCTGTGACTCTTTATGGAAATATAAGGGATCTTAAAGAAAGGTTGCCCCGTTTAAATGGTATTCTTATTTCTAATGAATTGCTTGATGCCTTCCCGGTTCGTGTCGTAGAAAAGTATGATGGTGAGCTTTTAGAAGTTTGCGTAGGACTGGATAATCAAGGAACGCTTATAGATATGTACAAACCCTGTACAAGTAAAAGAATCGTGAGTTGGATCGAGGACTATGGAAGTTCGATTGAAGAGGGTCAGCGGATGGAAATACCATTGATGATGACAGAGTGGTTAAAGGATGTAGGGACCTGGATTTCAAATGGCAGGGTATATACAATTGATTATGGTTATACAAATGAAGAGTGGAAACATCCAGCGCGAAGAAACGGGAGTTTACGCGGTTACAGTAACCATCAGATAATCGGTGATCCCCTGTTAACTCCAGGCAAAATAGATTTAACGACACATATTCACATCGATGCGGTTAAGAAAATCGGAGAACAGCGCGGTCTTACCTGGCTTTCATGTGAATACCAGGGCGCCTTTCTATTAAAACACGGTCTGTTGAACTTTATTCAAGAAACGAGTCCTGAAGATCCATTTTCACCTACTCAGCGGCAGAACCGAGCCATAAGGTGGCTCTCACAATCAAATCAGTTTCGAGTAATCGTGCAAGAAAAAAGAGAGAATTAAAAAAGACGATGCTGCAGTAGCGTCGTCTTTTTTATACATTCTTTTAATGTCCGCCTGATCCAGGTGACATCATGAACACTGACCAGTAGGAAAAACCGACCATAAATAATGTTAAGTA
The DNA here is from genome assembly GCF_039851965.1 of Pseudalkalibacillus hwajinpoensis. Lineage (NCBI taxonomy): Bacteria > Bacillati > Bacillota > Bacilli > Caryophanales > Guptibacillaceae > Guptibacillus > Guptibacillus hwajinpoensis. The sequence continues at coordinate 3,733,987 of NZ_CP156674.1, forward strand.
TACTCCAAAAATATACAAATAAGTACGCTCTGTGAAGTTCAAGTAACTTAACGCTAAAAACATGCCGGTCTGGCCAAGGAATAGCAATCCAAGTACAGGCATATCACCGACAAAGCCCATAAGCGAGAAAATGCCAGTCCAGAAAGCAATTACTCGGTACATTCTAGGCATAATGAGTTCCTCCCTTGCTCGTTCATTCCCATACATATCGTATTATATATGAGTTGTTGTTAAAAAGTAAATGCTAGTCTCATGGCAAAATTGTGACTTGCTTTTTACTACCTTGAAAAGGGTTCCAATTTATTATCCCAAATCGTTCACAAAAATACAAATCTTTTTCTTGTACAACGTTTGTTTAATCGTTGTATAATATGGTGAAGATAGTCATTAACGGAAAACGAAACGGGGAGGACTCAAAAATGGAAGATACTTTGAAGTATTATACGTATCCGAGTTGCACGTCATGCAGGAAAACAAAAGCCTGGTTGAAAGAAAATGGTGTCGATTTTGAAGAACGTCATTTATTTAAAGACACACCGTCGATTGATGAATTGAAAGAGGTCATCACCCTATCCACGGAAGGTATTGAAGAAATTCTAGCGAAAAGAAGCAGTTCATTTAAACAACTCAATATCGACATTGAGAACTTAACAATGACAGAAATGCTTGAGCTGATGCACAATGAACCGAAGTTATTAAGAAGACCAATTGTTACTAATGGTAAGAAGTTAATTGTAGGTTACAATAAATCCGGTTTGCAGAACTTGAAACAACGCAAAAAGAAGCTAGCTGTTGTTTCTTGATAAATGGTGGCTGGGCTAGCTGGATTCGAACCAGCGCATGACGGAATCAAAATCCGTTGCCTTACCGCTTGGCTATAGCCCAATAGGTCTTATAAGACATAGTATAATCAAGGATGACATTCTTATACACTATTCTAAAAGCAGGTTTGCAAAAACCTGTTTTTGATTTGTGAATAATTTGTAAATGGTGAGATTTTAATGTAATGTCCTAAGCCATTAATGAATAAGATAACAGCATAATCCATGTCACAGCGATATGCGGAAAATTTTCCGCGTGTCGCTTTTTTAATAAATAGTAGAAATGTTTAACAGAAAATTCAAGGTTTTCGTTTGTGAATATTGAATTATATAAATAGTATTGAAAGAAGAATGTGGGTGACCGTTCTGGTGAAAACACTGCTTCTCTTTTTCTCAGCTGTATTTCAAGTTTTAATTGTTGTGATGTTGTTTGTCAATCGTTCATGGGTACCGCTACTTGCAATAGGTTATCTGGGGATGTTAACTCTATTAATTATTGCCTTACTAAAAGACAAACGAAACGTTGAAAAGGAGGAGAAAGAGGATGATTATCGTAACTACTGATGGTGTTGCGAATAAAGAAATAAAGGAAGTAATCGGTTATGTTCGAGGGAGCACCGTTCAATCGAAACACGTGGGAAAAGATATTCTTGCAAGTCTTAGAACGATTGTTGGGGGTGAAATAACGGAGTATACCGAAATGATGACGGAAGCAAGGCAACGTGCAATTGCCAGAATGGTGAAGGATGCCGAAGGAAAGGGTGCAAATGCGATTGTAGCATTCAGGCTTCAGTCGTCAGCAGTTATGGCAAGTGCTTCTGAGATTATTGCGTATGGCACTGCCGTAGTCCTTGACTAAAGCTAAAGGGAGAGTTGTCATTGAAGTGGGATGTGCAATTGATTCAGACTAACAGGGGAACATTTGAAGTTTTCACTAGAGGAAACGGACCACCACTTTGCGTCACACACCTGTATTCAGAGTTTAACGAAAGCGGGGATTACTTTGGAGAAGCTTTTACAGATCATTATACCGTTTATTTAGTTAATTTGAAGGAAACAGGGCGTTCTGATGCAGTGAAGGCCCCGTATGAATTATTGATGGTAGAGACCGTATTTGATCTAGAAAGTATTCGTGAAGCGCTTGGAATTGACCGGTGGGTTTTTGCAGGTCATTCTACTGGTGGAATGCTAGGTTGTGTGTATGGTATTCATGCCTCACTGTCGCTTAACGCGCTGATTCTTGTTGGGGCTGCAGCACGGGAATATGCAACGTCCTCATCCTTTTGTATTTATCACAAAGACCACCCTCAATATGAAAGGATGCAGCAATACATCGAGGCTTTAAAAGATTCTAAACTGGATAATGAAGAGAGGAAAATGATTTCAAGCGAACGAACAAAGCTATCACTTTATCGACCTGAACGCTATCATCATTATTTTTCAAAATCGATACATAAAAAGATGGCAACAGAGCGCATGAACTTTTTTGCAAGAGAAATCCTCCAATTTGATGTGACAAAGCAGCTCCAGAAGGTGACTGCGCCAGCACTTATCATGTGTGGGAAACATGATGAGCAATGCCCGCTTCCATTTTCTGAAGAAATGGCTGAACGAATCCCTCATGCTTCCCTCGTCGTGTTTAATTACAGTAATCACTATCCATTTCTTGAAGAAGAATCTGCTTTTAACGACTCGGTGAACCGTTTTATGGAGACCCTTGCTTGAGAAAAACTTTTTCATGAAGAAGGAATTACCTGTTACCTGGCGAATCCTTCTTCTTACGGTTCGAAAACCGTGTCTACTCCACATTTTAGAAAGGAAGGTGTGTACTTGCTTAGTATTGAAGAAAAAGGTAAAGATATTATTAAACAAGCGATCGAGGTAGGAGCATCTGATGTTCATTTTCATCCAAAAGAAAAGGGTACTCTAATCCAGTTTCGGGTTGACCATCGCCTTTATGATGCCATGTGGATTCCGATGACCATTAGTGAAAAGCTGCTATCCCACTTTAAGTTCTTGAGCGGAATGGACATTGGTGAAAAGCGTCGTCCGCAAAATGGCGCGATGGATATGGTGCTCTATCCGCGCAGGCTTCATCTTCGTCTCTCCACCATCCCCACTTCTTACAACGAAAGTCTTGTCGTTCGAATCCTTCCCCAAGATGAAACCCACACCTACGAGATGAACAAACAGCTGAATTAGCAATAAGAGCAAGTATGACAGGACATCTTGTCGTTTCAACTCTGCATACCGGTAGTACCCTCGAATGCATTCCAAGACTACTTGAATTCGGCATTCCTCTTCATAACATTGCACAGACACTAAGAGGTGTAGCGACTCAAAGGTTGGTTCCCCTTAAATGTCCATATTGTGAAGTTTGCTCGCTTGAATGTTTAAAACGGAGAACGCGAAGAAAACTAGCAGTCGTTGAAATCCTCGCAGGACTCCATCTTCAGAAAGCCCTCAGTGAACCAGAACTGCTCTCAATCCCCGGTCAGTCCACCATGAAAGATTTAATTCTAAGGGCATATGCGCTCGGCTATATTCAAAAAGGAACGGTAGAAAAGGAATTGGGGTTATGGAACCGTGAAACGATCCAAATGGAAGCTTGACCGAAAAGCTGATTTTCTATGTAGAATAGGAAAAATGCTCGAAGAAGGGTATTCACTCAGTAAAGGATTGGAAGTATATGCTCTATACCAGAATGATCATACACGCAAAAAGATTGAAATAATTATTCAACGTCTTAAAGGTGGTGATTCATTTCACGATGTACTGGCTGAATTTCAATTCCCTGCTGACATTCTTTCATACTTATACATGTCCGAGCAGCGAGATTTTGCCACTGGTATATCCTCATCCGGTCAATTAATGAAAACCAGAAGTGAATGGCAAAAAAGACTACGAAGCACGCTTGCGTATCCGATTTTACTGTTCTGGATGACAGCCCTTATGCTATTTGTTGTTGGGAAGTATTTATTACCTCAGTTTAACACTCTATATGATTCCCTCGAAGTTCCACTTCCGCTCATTTCAAAACTGTTTATGGAACTGGTTCGTCTTACCCCTGCGATCGCAGTAGTCATTCTAATATTGTGTATCTCCTTTTATCTCCTATCGTTGATGAAAAATAAACGAACTTCAGCAGTCCACAAAATGATTTTCTACAGTAAGGTTCCATTTGTGAACCTCTTTATCCCTCTGTATCTTACTCACCATACATCCTTGCATCTCGGTTTGCTTTTACAAAGTGGTTTATCTATATCAGAGGCTTTCGAATTGCTTAAAAGGCAGTCTCATTTCGTTTTTTTCAAGAAGAGGCGGAGCGCGTTTCTCTTTCATTGATGAAGGGGGAGAGGCTCGAAATGTTGTTTGAAAATCGTCGAATTTATGTGCCAGAGTTTAAGGAAATCTTGATGCACGGTCAGGCTAGTGGAAACCTTGGTCATGAACTTATTTTATATGGGGAGGTGGTGGGGGAAAGATTTGAAGAATTAGTAAAGAAAGGATTTGTGATCCTTCAGCCTGTTAGTTTTGTTGGGGTGGGATTAGTTGTCATGGTGATGTTTATGTCGATTCTTATGCCGATGTTTTATTATCTACAATCCATTTAGGAAGGAAATGAAAAAATGAGAAAATTAATGTGCTGGATCAAACAGGAAAAGGGTTTTACACTTATTGAAATGATGATTGCAATTATGATCATTTCGGTGCTTTTACTTATTGCAGTGCCGAGCTTGACGAAGAATAACGACGTCGTGGAAGCAAAGAGCTGTGAAGCGACCGTTAAAGTTGCTCAAACCCAGGTGGCAGCTTTTAAAGCAGATACAGGTGCACTGCCTACTACTATCGATGAATTAGTAAGTGGAGGGTATTTAGATACGGATGAAGCGAAGTGCCCCGGGGGAGAAACGTTAACAATTTCTGAAGGAAAAGTAACTGTTGGCACTACAACTACACCGTAAATATGGTACTTCCTCTGGCTATACACTTATTGAAATGATGATTGTCCTCACGATCCTCTCCATTCTTCTTGCTTTAATCTTCATTCAGATCACTCCAACACAGTCATCCTCATCGACAAGACAGTTCCTCGAAATGATTCAAGCAGATATTCGATATACGCAAGAGCTCGCGTATACAGATGGAAAAGCCCATCGTTTTTCCATCTCATCTGAAGCGCATACGTATAGCATTCTAAGTAATTCATCAACCGTGGTAAAGACGGTTCAGATTCCAGAACAAATTTCCATCAATGGGAACATTAGGGTATCAAATTGTTTATGGTGGGAATGGAAATGTTCAAAAAGCAGGAACACTTTATATTAAGGATGTGAGAAGGCATATAAGCTTGTTGTACAAATCGGAAGCGGTCGTTTCTATATTCAAAAGCTGTAGGGGCTACACTCTGTTAGATGCGTTAACAGCCCTCTCAATCCTTACAGTACTTTCACTCAGTATCCTTCCTCTTTATACGCATCTTTATGAAGAACGTTCAGCGATAAGTGAGCGGAGAGAGGCGGTCATGCTGCTTGATCAATACTGGCTAGAGTTTGTTTTAGAAGGTCTGTCACCGCCTTCAGAATTCTCTCGTAAAGAAGTGAGCTACCTGTTCCAAATGTCCACTGATCAATTATGTATTTCGTTCGAAGACGTTAGAAAACGGAGAACATCTATTTGTCGGAGTCTTCCAGATGAAGGATGAGAGCGGTATTACACTGTTGGAATTAATACTGACAATTACTATTTTCATGGCAATTGCTACCGTTCTCCCACTTTTAATGAATGCTGCAGTTAAAAGTACTGGTGATGATCTTCAAAATGAAGAAGCACAGCTGTTTTTTCATTTGATTCGAAAGAGGTCAGGGAAGCTTCGAAGGTATCGACTGTAGGTGTGAGTCTTGAAATAGTTAAGTCGGATGGATCGATTGTACTTTATGAACGTTATGGTACGTCGATCAGACGGAGAGTGAATGGGACAGGGCATGAAATTGTGCTACAGAATGTAAAGGAGATGGAGTGTGAGAGTTTAGGAAGAAAAGTCATAATTGAGGTGGAGCTTATTAATGGCAAAAAAGAAAAGCGCCTCGAATACCAGATGGCACAATTATCACAATGAAAAGGGATATATTACAGCTACAATGATGCTTATCAGTACGCTCGTTATAGGTTTTGTACTGCACCTGTGTACGATAACAGAGAATGAGCGGAATTTTCTCGATCGTGAAGAGGAGGAACTTAGAAAGGAATCCTTGATAGTCCTCGGTATGAAAGATACAATTTCGTATATACAGTATCAAGCCATACCTCTTCAGAATAGAACGTTTTCCTATCAGGAAGGCACAATAGAAGCGGTCATATCGAGAACGTCAGAACATGAATTAATCGTGAATTAACTGGTTTCCCACAAGAAAAGACCAGGGTAAGGGCAACATTTCGCTACAATGATCAAGAGAAACAAGTCGTAAAATGGGGAGAAGAAACAGGATGAAAGCCATCTACTTAACAGGATTTATGGGGTCCGGTAAGACAACGATTGCAGAGGAATTATCACGTGTATTGTCTGTACCAGCGATTGATACGGACGAACATCTCGTTACGTGTACTGGAAAGACGATTCCTACCATTTTTGAAGAAGAAGGAGAAACGGCATTTAGACAGTATGAATCTGAATCTCTTCATGACCTTCCAACACAGGGAGTCATTATTAGTACAGGCGGTGGCATTGTGTTAAAAGAAGCTAATCGTACTTATATGAAGCAAAATGGAACGGTAATTTATTTGCACTGCGATCCAGACGAAATTATTAACCGTCTTGAAGGTGATACTTCAAGACCATTGCTCGCAGGGAAGAACAAACGAGAAAAAGTGGAAGCCATTTTTTCAGAGCGACTTCCATTGTATCGTGAAGCGCATTATGAAATTGATACGACCAATCAATCCGTGATTGAAATTGTAAAACAAATTCAAAGGGCCATTGGTTAAATAGCTGGGAGTTCGGGCATCCTGAATGTAGAACATCAAAAACAAAAGGGTGAAACGGATGTCATCAAATGATCTAGTTAAATTCATGACACAGCAAGTTGTATCATATATTGATCAACCAAAGGAAGACCGACAGCATCAGCGCGCTGAGCGCAAAGCGGCAAAACAACCATTTCTATTTCGGTGGTTTGGGATTATACCAATGGCCATCTCCATGTTTTTCACCAAAAGAAAACGGTAAAGCAGACTCGGACAACCCTGTCCGAGTCTTTTTCTTTAAACTCTTTGTTCTATACCAGGCGTTAGATAGAAGATTCCTCCATTGATGATATCGAGAGTAATCACGGGTTCATATTGATTACGAAGTGCCTCTTTCTCAACCATATAGCTTGGGGCATCTCTGTTTCCTTCATAAAAATGGTCGAGCAGTAATTGATCAGCTGCCCACCGCTTTTTCGCTTCTTCCGCCCAGCTGTGATCTTCTCTTGAAATAAGCATGTTAACGACTTCTTCTAGACGTGATAATCCACTGGCTGGTTTAATAATAGGGCTAATCGTAAACGTATAGTCAGGAATTTTTGGGGTTAACGGTTTTGAGAGTAACAACTCATGAAAATCATCTACCACCGCACCGCTAACAAGGTGAAGACCGAGCGAGACCAATCGGTGTTTTTTTCGATCACATTGGTAAGATACTTTTATATTCAAGCCGAGCCATGGGTGAAGGGGGAGGTGTCGGTGGTGATTGGTCTGGACATCCTCATATAAGCGAATGGACGAAGCCAACTTTTTTGTTGAAGAAAAGATCTGATGAAGCCTTGGTGCACCAAAATGAATGAATTCTCCTTTTTCTTCATTTGCATCTTGATTTGTAATAAGTGAGAGTGTCATTGGCCTCGGAGTTCCGCCAGTCTTTTCAAGATAATGCCAATAAAATGGTCGATTCATTAATTCTTTATCAAGATCGACGGTAAGTTGTACAGCGAGAACACCAGGCTTTTCATTAATGATGCTGCAGTTATTTGCTATAAAATATGAGCGGAGGTAATTATGAATATTTTCTTGTCTCATTGGACTCCTCCTGTTGATTTTTCTGGTAGTTAATCAGTTCTTTAATGTTTTCCATTTTAATACGAATTTCACCCTCGCTCTCGGAGTGAAGTAAAATATCAGATATATGATGCTCAATGTCGCGCATACCAAGTCGAGTTAATATTTCATCTAACTGGCCGATGACGCTTTCAAATAGCTGTATTTTTTCGTAGAGCAACGTTAGGATATGTTCTTCAACGGTATGCTTGGTTGCGAAATTATAAATATGGACGTCACCTTCTTGACCCAGACGGTGGATCCGTCCGATTCGCTGCTCGATGCGCATTGGATTCCATGGAAGATCATAATTGATCACATGCTGGCAGAACTGAAGGTTTATTCCTTCACCACCGGCTTCTGTCGCAATTAACACTTTCGCATGATTTTTAAACAATTCTTTCATCCAGTCTTTCTTACTGCGCTTAAATCCACCCCTAAACGGTACGGATGTAATTCCATGCTCTTTAAGAAACCATTGCAAGTAAAGTTGAGTGGCGCGATATTCAGTAAAGATAATGACTTTCCCTTCGATTGACTGGATGAGTTCAAGTGCTTTCACGGCCTTCGAATTTGTTGGTACCCCTTCAATTTTTTTGATTAGATCAAGCATAATGGTTTTAGCAGACTCATTGGCCGGCTCTTTTTCTATCATTTTTTTCAACGTCATGTAAGCTGCTTCACGACTGGAACAAATTTCACGGAGTAGGGTAATAATTGAAAACTGACTACGAGTGGCTACTGGCTGTTTTTTTAATGCTTCTACTGACCTGTATAACGCTTCTTCCTCAGGGCTTAAAGTAATCGGTATAGTTTCGACAATACGTTCAGGCCAATCCATTCCTGTATCTTCCCGGCGGTTTCTTACCATGACTTTTTGGATGAGTTTTTTTAGTCTTTCTTCATCTTCCACACTTTTTTCTTTTCCTTTATACTCTTTTTCAAATTGTTCAAAGCTCCCTAAATGACCTGGTTTAAGTAATGATACGAGGTTAAATACTTCTTCCAATCGATTCTGAACGGGTGTTGCGGTTAATAGTAAGCAAAATTTTCTTGGAAGGTGCTGAACAAACTCATAGTTTTTGGTTCGACTGTTTTTTAATCGGTGTGCTTCATCAATGATAACCATGTCGTACTGCTGTTCATATACAATAGAGCGGTGAGGTTCACGCTTCGCCGTATCGATTGATGAAACCACCACATCACATTGATCCCATACATAGCTTTTCCTTTGCACAACAGCAGGGATATAGAATTTCTGATTCAATTCAATGGCCCATTGCGAAACAAGGGACGCTGGTACAAGAATCAAAACTTTTTTAACTAATCCTCTAATCATATACTCTTTAATGATAAGGCCGGCTTCAATCGTCTTCCCAAGACCCACTTCGTCCGCGAGGATAGCTTTACCATTCATTTCCTCGACGACACGGCGAGCCGTGTCGAGCTGATACGGATGTGGTGTTAAGTGTGGAAGGTGGGCAGGTGCAAGCAACCCGGTGAATGAAGGAATGGTCGTGTGCTTTTCTGCTTCAATCGCTAGCTTAAAAAGTTCCCAGTTTGCCCATGGACCATCCTCTTCAATTTGTTTCAGGAAATGATTTGTCCAATCTCTGTCGAAATGTAGTTCTGTCTTCAAAATGAAAACCCTTTCTCAAAAGAGGTATTTACGAATGAAAAAACAATAATATATAATAATGTTCGTTTTTAAACTAGTAGTGGAAATACTTTCATTATTAAAAAGATTGTTGCCAACCTTATGATGGTAGTGGTAGGATTGAAATCGAAAGCACTACTAGTATGAATCAAACGCAGGGTTCCAATACCTTAAAACTGAAAATAGGCGAATGAAAGCAAGAGGAGAGACTGCTATATGCAGCGCCGAAGGAGCAAGCAAATTTGTGAATCTCTCAGGCAAAAAGACTCTTGCTAGACGCACCTCTGGAGAGTGCTTTTTTAAAAGCCGCCAAAGATGTAACTCTCGCGATGGCGAGGAGAAACTTTCAGGTCAACGGGACAGAGAAATCACGCTTAATACAGCGGGTTTCTCTGTCCTTTTTTGTACTTTGAGAATGCTCAACTATATTAAAGAGTTAAGGTATAAGAAAAACTAAGGCTTCCGCTAGGCTTGGCGGTAAGCCGGGTTTTTCATCTGAAAGATCAACGATTTCAGGAGGGAAAATGATGACAACATTATTAAAAACCCCGTTATATGAAACCTATCAGGCTATGGGAGCTAAAACAATTGATTTTGGAGGATGGGCACTACCAGTGCAGTTCTCAAGTATTAAAGAAGAACACGAGGCAGTGCGCACTCGTGCCGGATTATTTGATGTCTCTCACATGGGAGAGATTGATGTTAGAGGTAATGGAGCACTCGACTATCTTCAAAAGATGATGACAAATGATATAAGCAAGCTGATGGTAAACGGAGCTCAGTATACAGCAATGTGCTATGAAGATGGAGGCACTGTTGATGACCTTCTTGTTTACAAGCAGGCAGAAGATCATTATTTACTTGTCGTAAACGCAGCCAACACTGAAAAAGATTATAAGTGGCTAGAAGACCACCTTGAAACAGGTGTTTCGATTAACAACATTTCAAGCCAAATGGCTCAATTAGCGATTCAGGGACCAGAAGCTGAAAATATTTTACAGCGTCTAACAGATGTTGATTTAAGTACGGTTGGCTTTTTTAAGTTTCAAGATGACGTTTTAATCGACGGAATTAAAGTGCTCGTTTCTAGAACGGGTTACACAGGTGAAGATGGTTTTGAGCTGTATACGGCTTGGGAGGATGCCCCTGCATTATGGAATGTTATTTTATCCGCTGGAGAGCCTGAGCATATTCTGCCATGTGGGCTTGGAGCTCGTGACACGCTTCGTTTTGAAGCAAAGCTTGCTTTGTACGGCCAGGAGTTAACGAAAGACATTTCTCCTCTTGAAGCGGGAATAGGATTTGCTGTTAAAACCGGTAAAGAAGCTGATTTCATAGGGAAAAGTGCACTGTTAGCACAGCGTGAGAATGGACTTAAACGAAAGTTAGTGGGAATTGAAATGATTGACAGGGGAATTCCACGTACTCATTATCCTGTCTATAAAGGTGACGTTTTGATTGGCGAAGTAACGACAGGAACCCAATCTCCAACATTAAAGAAAAACGTTGGTCTTGCTCTAATTAAGAAAGAGTTTACAGAAATCGGTACCGAGCTTGATGTAGAGATTAGAAAAAAACGTGTGAGTGCGATAGTTGTGCCATCACCATTTTATAAGCGCCAGAAATAAAGAGATATCGAGGAGGAGAAAGACATATGAAACATCGTTACCTGCCGACAACCGATCAAGATCGAAAAGAAATGCTTGAGACAATTGGTGTAGATTCTGTTCAGGATTTATTTGCTGACATCCCAGAAGCGATTCGCTTCAAAGGGGAATTAAAAGTGGAAAAGCAGTTATTTGAACCTGAACTTATTCGCTATATGTCTAAACTTGCTTCTCAAAATGCTAATTCGCTAGAAAACGTTTCGTTTCTTGGTGCGGGTGTGTATGACCATGCGATTCCATCTGTCGTTGATCACGTGATTCGGCGTTCGGAGTTTTATACCGCCTACACGCCATATCAACCTGAAATTTCACAAGGGGAATTACAGGCGATTTTTGAATTCCAGACAATGATCAGTGAACTGACCGGAATGGAAGTTGCGAACTCTTCGATGTACGACGGACCAACCGCGCTTGCTGAGGCAGGTTTGCTTAGTGCAGGTCAAACAAAGAAAAAGAAAATCATTGTATCAAAAGCCGTGCACCCTGAGGCACGCGCTGTTATTGATACGTATGCTCGTGGTCAGCGCCTCACTGTTGTTGAAGTGGACTCAGTGAATGGGATCACCGATCTCGAAAAACTGAAAGGTGAAATTGATGAAGGTACAGCATGCGTGATGGTTCAGTATCCAAACTTTTTTGGACAATTAGAACCATTACCAGAAATTGAAAAGCTTGTTCATCAACAAAAGGCGATGTTTGTGGTATCCAGCAATCCGTTAGCCCTTGGACGCTTAACACCTCCGGGTGAAATGGGAGCGGATATTGTAGTAGGGGACTGTCAGCCATTTGGAATTCCAGCTCAGTTTGGGGGGCCGCACTGCGGATATTTCGCTGTTACGAAAAAGCTTATGCGAAAGGTGCCGGGTCGCTTGATCGGGCAAACGACGGATGACGATGGGCAACGTGGTTTTGTTCTGACGCTTCAAGCTCGTGAACAGCACATTCGCAGAGATAAGGCGACGTCTAATATTTGCTCCAATCAAGCGTTGAACGCTCTCGCATCATCAGTTGCCATGAGTGCCCTTGGTAAAAACGGAGTTCGTAAAATGGCTGAGCAGAATATCAAGAAAGCCCACTATGCAAAGTGTCGCTTAGAGGAAGTTGGTTTAGAGACGGTTTTCGATGGCGTTTATTTCAATGAATTTGTGATTAAGCTAAATGGTTCTGTAAAAGAGCTGAATCGTAAACTGATGAAAAAAGGAATCATCGGTGGTTATGATCTTGGGCGTGATTATCCTGAGCTTGAGAATCATATGCTTGTTGCTGTAACAGAAAATCGCACGAAAGAAGAAATTGATACATTCATAAGCGAAGTGGGGGGAGCACAATGAACACAAACAAAGACCAGTCTTTGATATTCGAACTGAGTGAGCCGGGACGTATTTCTTATAGTCTCCCTGAGCTTGATGTACCTGATGTTGATCTTGATGAATGGTTGCCTGAAGAATTTAATCGAAAAACAGAGCCAGAACTCCCTGAAGTATCTGAGCTTCAGTTAATGCGTCACTATACAGCGTTATCCAAACGTAACCATGGTGTAGACTCAGGTTTTTATCCATTGGGATCATGTACAATGAAGTACAATCCAAAGATTAATGAAGATGTGGCGAGATACCCTGGTTTTGCCTTTATTCATCCCCTTCAGGAGGAAGAAACGGTACAAGGAGCTCTTGAAATGATGTTTAACCTTCAGGAAAATCTTGTGGCCGTAACAGGGATGGATGAGGTAACGCTTCAGCCTGCTGCGGGAGCGCATGGAGAGTGGACAGGATTAATGATGATTCGTGCTTATCATGAGGCGAATGGTGATTACAACCGTACGAAAGTGATCGTCCCTGATTCTGCACATGGAACAAACCCGGCGTCAGCAACAGTCGCTGGCTTTGAAGCAGTGACCGTGAAGTCTAACGAAAAAGGGCTTGTGGATTTAGATGATCTCAAGCGTGTCGTGGATAAGGATGTCGCTGCTCTTATGTTAACGAACCCGAATACCCTTGGATTATTTGAAGAACAAATTACAGAGATGGCTGAAATAATTCACAACGCAGGCGGAAAGCTTTATTATGATGGAGCGAATATGAATGCGATTATGGGAGCTGCTCGTCCTGGAGACATGGGATTTGACGTTGTTCACTTAAATCTTCATAAAACATTCACTGGTCCACATGGTGGTGGCGGTCCAGGGTCAGGTCCAGTTGGGGTTAAAGCCGATTTGATTCCTTACTTACCTAAACCTGTATTAGTGAAAGAAGACGGAGCTTATCGTTTTGAATATGACCGACCTCAGTCCATTGGCAGAGTTAAGCCGTATTATGGAAACTTCGGAATTAATGTACGTGCCTATACGTATATCCGCACGATGGGGCCAGAAGGGTTAAAGCAAGTTTCTGAGAATGCTGTTTTAAATGCCAATTATATGATGAGACGCTTGCAGGAGGCGTTTGTGCTTCCGTATTCACAACATTGTAAGCACGAGTTTGTTATTTCTGGAAAGAAGCAGAAAAAGCTCGGCGTTCGAACGCTGGATATGGCTAAGAGACTACTTGATTTTGGTTATCATCCACCAACTATCTATTTCCCGATTAATGTGGAAGAGTGTATGATGATAGAACCAACTGAAACAGAATCGAAAGAAACGCTCGACGAATTTTGTGATCGGTTGTTGCAAATCGCGAAAGAGGCAGAAGAAAATCCTGGAATTGTTCAGGAGGCGCCTCATACAACAGTGATCGGACGCCTTGATGAAACGACTGCAGCAAGGAAACCAATTTTACGATATCAAAAAGCATAATTGAAAAAATAAAAGGCAGCTGCGTAAGCAGCTGCCTTTTATTTTTTCTTTACTTTGCCGCCCCATTTTTTGAAGCCGCCTTTAAGTTGGTACAAATCTTTAATTCCCTGTTTTCTCAGAATGCTTGCAGCACGAGCCACGATAATTCCGTTATAATCATACATATAGACTGGCTGGTCTTTACGAATCTCTTTAATACGCATTTTCAATTGACTGACTGGGATATTTCTTGCACCCAGTATATGTCCGTTGTCAAATTCATTCGGTTCGCGGACATCAATAAGTTGAGCTTTGCGATAGCCTGCACGGAATTCTTCTTCCGTTAACGTTTTCAAATTCTTCTTTTGCATAAATCGCGTAATGACAATATAAACAATAATCGCGACAAGTAAGGCGATAATCCATTCCATGATCTGTGTTACACCCCTTTAAATAAAAATCGACAACCTTAAGTTTACACGTCTTTTCGAGTTTCCGCAAAAGAAAAAAGTGAGCTTTTTGTAAAAGAAGACGAATTGTATCGTAAAGGTCATCATTCAAGCATTTTAAACAGGTTATTCGTCTTTTTCCTTACAATTTTTTCAAATAAGAGCGTTCATTGGTCATCGTATTTTTCCTCTGCTAGAATAGGAGAGGTGTTAGAAAACTGAAAGTGGTAAAGGAGTTCCGATAATGAAGCAATGGGCATTTATTGATTCGGGAGAACGTTCTCCAGGTTATAACATGGCACTTGACGAAGCTCTTCTTAAGTGGCATAGCGAGGGATTGATCCCGCCGGTGATTCGATTTTATGGTTGGAATCCACCAACTCTGTCAATCGGATACTTTCAGCAAGTGGAAAGAGATATTAATTTAGAAGCTGTGGTAGAGCATAATCTTGGATTTGTGAGAAGACCGACAGGTGGACGTGCCGTTTTACATGACAAAGAAGTAACCTATAGCGTCATTGTGACAGAAGATTATCCCAATATGCCGACAACCGTTAGAGAAGCTTATCGGGTTATTTCAGAAGGGCTACTTATCGGTTTTCAACGACTCGGACTTGATGCTTATTTTGCAGTTCCTGAAACTGAAAAAGAAAAGGCTGAGTTGCGCGCGCCTCGCTCAGGAGTTTGTTTTGATTCTCCTTCTTATTACGAACTCGTGGTAGAGGGAAGAAAAGTTGCAGGTAGTGCGCAAACAAGACAAAAAGGCGTCATCCTTCAACACGGTTCGATCTTACTTGATATTGATGAGGACAAATTGTTTGATTGTTTTAAATTTAAAAATGTACGGATTCGTGAAAGAATGCAGCGTGGTTTTCGAAAAAAAGCCGTTGCGATCAATGCACTTCGTAGTACTCCTGTTTCGATGCAGGAAGCCGTAGAAGCGTTTTATCGTGGCTTTGAAGATGGGCTTGGGATTGAGCTAGTTCCGTACACTTTATCAGATGAACAAAAGGAATTTGTGAGTCAGCTTGCAGAAGAAAAATATGCAAATGATAATTGGAATTACAGCAAATAAGCACCTAGTCAGGGTGCTTTTTCCTATTGAGGAAACAAGAACGAATGTTCTAACCTTAATGGAGTATTTGTCTAATAGGCGTAATCAATGTGAAATGAAAAGGACAAAGAAAAAAGAAATGTGCAATAGACAAAATCCCTCTTTTTTCTACGTTGTTCGTAGTGATGCTCAAATTATCGTGGGAAATCTTTTCTTTTCATGGGATTTTGAAGTTGACAAAACTACAAAGTATTCTGTTGTTTTACTATATGTAGTATTGGGTAAACAATTCTGAACACTATATATGGTGGAAAATGATTGTCTGCGAGATGGACATGTGCTACTATTAATCAAGACGATTTGTATCTAATACATACATCTAGAAAGACTTATATATGTATAAATGTCGAAACGGAGGGGTTTATATGACTATTCAAACCAATGAAAAAAGAAGGTCAATTAACATTGAGCAGTTAAATAAAGATATAGAGCTGTTCGCACAGGTTCATCCCATAACAGAGGATATGCATCTTTCTCATAAGGGAGTTAGCCGTCTGGTTATGCTTGATCGCTATGCGTTCAAAGATACAGAAAAACGCACGTTGCAAAAAGGTGACTTTGTCGTTCTTACAATTAAAGAAGATCCAAAATTTCCTGCTCGAGGTCTTGGATTTATCAAAGATCTGGATCATCACTCAAAAAAGGCGACCGTGGCTGTTCATGAGGATTATGTCGGTGTTCTTGATACCGAGGAAGAACGGAATACTGGCCTTATTGTTCGTTCATTTGATGTCATTGAAAAACCCCTTGAGGTTTATTATGAGCAAATTGCGCGCCGCAATGCTCGTGGCCTCGCTGACGTAGAGAAAACAGATGGTGAAAAGAAGTACTGGGAAGATCGTTTCTATAATGAGCTATCCTCACTAAACTTTGTACCAGCTGGGCGTGTGCTTTATGGTGCTGGGGCAGATACAGATGTGACTTATTTTAACTGCTACGTAATGCCGTTTCCTCAGGATTCAAGAGAAGGTATTTCAGAACATCGGAAACAGGTAATGGAGATTATGAGCCGTGGCGGTGGAGTCGGAACAAACGGCTCAACGCTCCGTCCACGGAATACACTTGCTAGAGGAGTTAACGGAAAGTCTTCTGGTTCTGTTTCATGGCTTGATGATATTGCCAAGCTCACTCACCTTGTAGAGCAGGGTGGTTCAAGACGTGGTGCGCAGATGATCATGCTAGCTGATTGGCATCCAGATATTATAGAATTCATTATTTCTAAAATGCAAAATCCTCGTATTCTTCGCTTCCTTGTAGAGAATACAAAAGATGAGCAAATTAAAAAGCTTGCCGAAGATAAATTAAAGTTCACGCCTCTTTCAGAATCTGAGCGTTCGATGTATCAAAGTATCTTAAATTATCGAAGCATCCCTGGAACGGGTGGGTTCGAAGAAAAAGTGATGCAGGATGCACAGGAGAAGCTTCTTACTGGTGGAACGTATTCTGTTCATAATCCGGACTTTTTAACAGGAGCCAACATCTCTGTTTGCTTAACGAAGGATTTCATGGATGCTGTTGAGTATGATGGAGAATATGATCTCCGCTTCCCTGATGTAGAAAATTATTCTAAAGAGCAAATGTCGTTCTATAACGAAAACTGGCATGAGTCAGGCGATGTACGTGAGTGGGAGAAACAGGGGTACCCTGTTAGAACCTATCGTAAAGTAAGAGCAAAGGAACTGTGGGATCTTATTAATATCTGTGCAACGTATTCTGCAGAGCCGGGTATCTTCTTTATTGACAATGCAAATGAAAAGACGAATGCTACTTCTTATGGTCAAAAAGTAGTAGCAACAAATCCTTGTGGAGAGCAACCACTAGCACCATACTCGGTGTGTAACCTTGCAGCTGTCAACCTTGCAGAAATGGCAAATAAAGAAACGAAGACCGTTGATTTTGATAAGTTAAGAGAAACAGTCGAAGTTGGCGTGCGTATGCAGGATAATGTAATTGATGCTACACCTTATTTCCTTGATGAGAATGAGAAGCAGGCATTAGGTGAGCGTCGAGTAGGTCTTGGGGTAATGGGACTTCATGATTTACTTATTTATTGTGAAACTGTTTATGGCTCAGAAGAAGGGAATAAACTAACTGATCAAATATTTGAAACAATTGCCACGACTGCTTATCGTGCATCAGTGGAATTGGCCAAAGAAAAGGGAAGCTTCCCGTTCCTGGAAGGCTCAACCACAGAAGAAACGAATCGACTACGTGAAGCATTTGTAAACACAGGCTATATGCAGCAAATGCCCACTGATTTACGCGACAATATTCTTGATTATGGAATTCGCAATTCCCATCTTCTAACTGTAGCGCCAACAGGTAGTACAGGAACAATGGTAGGAGTCTCTACAGGTCTTGAGCCTTATTTCTCCTTCTCTTACTACCGCAGCGGACGGCTTGGTAAGTTTATCGAAGTGAAAGCAGATATTCTTGCAGAGTACTTTGAAAAAAATCCAGATGCAGATACTGAAAAACTACCTGAATGGTTCGTTTCTGCAATGGAACTTGCTCCTGAAGACCATGCTGATACACAGTGTGTCATACAGCGCTGGGTTGATAGCTCAATTTCCAAAACTGTGAACGCGCCAAAAGGCTATTCTGTTAAGCAGGTAGAAGCAGTTTATGAGCGCCTTTATAATGGTGGTGCCAAAGGCGGGACTGTTTACGTTGACGGTAGTCGTGACTCACAGGTACTAACGCTTAAAGCTGAGGAGAACTCGTTTGAACAGCTTGAATTTGATAATGGAATGGAAGAGAAAAAACAGGTAGTTCTCGTTGACACCATTACAGATCTTCGCTCAACAGATGTAACAATTGGATCTGAAGTAGGAAACACCTGTCCAGTTTGTCGAAAAGGACAGGTAAAAGAAATAGGGGGATGCAATACGTGTGACAACTGTAGCGCTCAGTTGAAGTGCGGACTCTAAGCATATGCATGTTGAAGGATAAGCAATAGGCTTATCCTTCGTCTTTTTTTGTCCACTCAGACAAAACAATTTTCTAAGCAGTAATAGAAGCAGCTGGAACCTTTTCTTGTATCCGCCCATACGATGGTGTATGCTTTTATTAACTGGCTTAAATGGAATAATAGATGGAGGGAATCCAATGGCCACTACTCCAAGTATGGAAGATTATATCGAACGTATTTATGCACTAATAGACGAAAAAGGTTATGCTCGCGTATCAGATATCGCGGAAGCATTAGAGGTACATCCCTCCTCGGTAACCAAGATGATTCAAAAATTAGATAAAGGTAAATATGTCGTTTACGAAAAATATCGTGGATTCATGCTTACTCCTAAAGGGAAGAAGCTTGGCAAAAGACTCGTTGATCGCCATGCTTTACTTGAACAATTTCTGGGCGTTATCGGGGTGAATGAAGAAAATATATACGAAGATGTTGAAGGTATTGAACACCATCTAAGCTGGGATGCAATTGATCGAATTGGCGATCTTGTACAATATTTTGAAGAAACAGCAAACCGTGTAGATGAACTGCGTGAAGTGCAGCGTAAAAATGAAGAAGGTCATGAAGAACAATCCGAATTATAACCGGGTTGTTCTTTTTTGTACTAAATTTCCCACTGAGAGATTACGATTTAAAAAGGGGAAAGGGGCGGTGCTGATGGATATAGATGGTGTGTTTTCCGGTGGTGGGGTGAAAGGCATTGCGTTGGTAGGTGCACTTCAGGCCGTCGAAAAAAAGGGTTTTACATTTAAACGAACCGCAGGCACAAGCGCAGGTGCTCTTATGGCTTCACTTATCATGGCAGGGTACAACGGGAGTGAATTGGAATCAATTTTACTTGATACAGATCTAAGTAAATTGCTGGACCGAAACCCTGGATTTAAATTCCCTTTAATGCGCTGGTTTATGCTCTACTGGAAATTGGGGCTTTATTCTGGAAAGGATCTGGAAATGTGGGTATGCGAATTATTGAGAGCGAAAGGGATTGAGACATTTGGAGATTTACCAGAGGGGTCATTGAAAATCATCGCATCCGATATAACGAAAGGGAGACTTATCGTTTTCCCAGATGATTTACCCCAATATGGATTTGTACCTGAGAAATTTTCCGTAGCTAAGGCAGTACGAATGAGCGCCAGCTTGCCTTTCTTTTTTAAACCACAGCCGCTCTATACAATAGACGGAAAGAAGCATTATATTGTAGATGGAGGAATTTTGAGTAACTTCCCTCTGTGGGTATTTCAACCTTCGGATTGGCATAAACCACTCCGTCCGGTGCTTGGCTTTCAATTGAGTGCGAATTTTGACAACGTTCCGGAGCATAAGATTATTAATGCCATAGATATGTATCAGGCCTTATTCGATAC
Organism: Pseudalkalibacillus hwajinpoensis; assembly: GCF_039851965.1. Lineage (NCBI taxonomy): Bacteria > Bacillati > Bacillota > Bacilli > Caryophanales > Guptibacillaceae > Guptibacillus > Guptibacillus hwajinpoensis. The sequence continues at coordinate 3,753,877 of NZ_CP156674.1, forward strand.
GATGAAACAGGCGCATGATGCAAGGTATATCGACAATCAGAAAGCGAAAAACATCGTGTTTATTCCCGTTAATCAAAGTCTAACAACCGAATTTAAATTAGAGAGACAGGGGCAAAAGAAATTAATTCAGCTAGGGAAAGAGAGGACAACTCATTTTTTAGACAAGTGGAGGAAATTACCAATAGAAAAAGCTGACTGATTTCCCAGCCAGCTTTTCTTTAATTTTAAAATAAAGCTCTGTTTTTCTTTTTTCCTTTACGACCTTCAATGACAGTAAATGGATTTTGTTTTTTATTATCCTGTAAAGCACGTTTTCTTGGCATAAGCCGTTTCGATGGAATAACACGCAGATGAGATGCGTTTCTACGTGGTGTACTTTTCTTCTTTTGCATATTAGAAGATTGTTTTGCAGCTTTCTGATATGCTGACGATTGCTTCCCCATTCTTTTCGCCATAACCTTTCTAACAATGAAAATAATGAGCATAGCGATCGCAGCGGTAATCAGCAGCTGAGTAAAAAGCCCCATAGGATTAGTGAATAGCTTCCAGATAAAGCCGATTACGGCAAGACCAATAACGAGATAAATAAGAGGTTGAACAACACGGCCTGACAAATGATTCACCTCCTGTTTGTCTTTAAACAACTTTTGTACTTGAATTATCTTCCTCTCGTTGTTTATCGCGAGAAAGCATTTCTTTAAAGGAGTGGATTGCAACATCGACTTGCTTATCATCAGGGTTCTTTGTCGTTAAGAGCTGAACCCATAAACCAGGATAACCTAGCCCTCTAAGCACCGGTATTTCCCTTACTTTATTAGTTAGCTGAAGGACTTCAAATGAAACACCAAGAACGACTGGTATTAGCAAAACACGATACAGTAACCTTTCCCACAATGGGTCGGAAGGTACTAGTAGATAAATAAACACGCCAATAACAACTGTAAACAATATGAAGCTACTTCCGCATCGGTAATGAAGGCGAGACTGCTTCTGAACATTTTCAACAGTAATCGGCAGCCCTGCCTCATAGGTATTAATAACTTTATGCTCAGCCCCGTGGTACTGGAAAACTCGCTTCACAATCGGTGTTAACGAAATAAAATAGATGTAGCCAAGGAGAAGGATGAGCTTAATGAATCCTTCTATTAAGTTCTGAACAACATGACCTGGGAACATAAATTCCAGAGAAGCGGCTGCTAGTGCGGGTAGTAAGGTGAAAATCGTTTTAACGAATGCAAATGAGATGACTCCAATAGCAGCTGCCCCTAACAATAGTGTCATTTTTGAGGGTTCCTCTTTGCCAAGCACCTCATTGTCTTCAGCTGGATCCACATCATATCGTTCACTAGAAAAGTTTAGATGTTTGGTACCATTTCCACTTGCATCAATGATCGCCACGACGCCACGGAGAAACGGAATCTTTTTTAGTTTCGTTCGAATTGGTTTCGGCTGTTTTGGTACCTCAAGGTATTCAATTGAATCATCCTTGCGCCGAATAGCAGTTACGGAAGTATGTTTTCCTTGAAACATAACTCCTTCAACAACTGCTTGCCCACCATATGCAGGCTTGTTAGTATCTGCCAATATCTCTCACCAACCTATTATGTTAAGTAAAATGATTCTAATACACTATATTATCTAATACAAATGTACTTACTTACATTCTACAAGAAATAGGTGAAAACCTCTAGGTAAGAGATGCTAATATTCATTTTCCCCAGTAATGTTTATTTTAATCTTTACAATAGAGGATTTCATAATAAATAATTTGTCAATGTGATGGAGATTATAGGATATGGAGGTGAACGAATATGGAAAAAAAAGATCAAAACCATGATCAGGAGCTTGAACAAAATAAACAGGAACAGCCGCTCTCTTTTGCTTCTAAAGTGGTTACAATTGGGATTGCCGGTGGGTTATTCTGGGGACTGATAGGGTACCTGACCTATTTATTTAAATTTACAAAGGTACCTCCGTCGCTGATTCTTTCACCGTGGGCACTTGGAGAGTGGAAGAATCAGCATTTAGGTCAGTGGATTGGCATACTCGCTATTGGTCTTATCTCGATCCTTGTCGCCTTTCTTTATAAAGTGACACTAGTGAAAATCAATAATATGCTTGCAGGACTTGTGTACGGTGCAGTTCTCTGGTTAATTGTATTTTACTTGTTGAATCCAATGTTTTCAGACCTACCGTCTTTAATGAAGCTGGATAAGAACACGGTGATTACTACCATTTGTCTTTACTTGCTTTATGGTGTTTTTATCGGTTATTCAATTTCATTTGAATACCACGAAAACCAGCAGGCTCGAGTTTCCTATTCAAACAAATGAAGCTATGGTAGAATGTTCATGGAACATTCTCTTTTTTTTTACTCTGCATTCAAAGTTAAGGAGCCAGAGATGAAAACATTCTACGTACTTAATGGACCAAATTTGAATAGGCTTGGCAAACGTGAGCCCGGGGTATATGGCAACGAAACTCTCGAAGTGGTTGAACATCGACTTGCTGAACTAGCTAATGAAAAAGGGGTAACTGCTATTTTTAAACAATCCAATCATGAAGGTGATTTAATTGATTGGATACATGAAGCAGAAAACGCTGATGGGATCATTATGAATCCTGGAGCTTTTACTCACTATAGTTATGCCATTCGCGATGCGATTGCCAGTGTTCCTGTACCGGTAGTGGAAGTACATATTTCAAATGTACATAAGCGTGAGTCGTTTCGACATAATTCAGTTATTTCACCAGTAACCGAAGGTCAAATTGTTGGTTTTGGAACGAAAGGCTACGAACTTGCCCTGCTTTCATTCTTATAATCCTGAAGGAGGACGAATAAGTGGAACGTATTGAGAAATTACGTCAGTCATTTAAAGAATATGATATCGATGCTATGTTAATTACTTCAGCTAGCAATCGCAGGTACATATCTCAATTTACCGGAAGCTCCGGCGTGGTCCTCGTAACAGAGAATCAAGCGAAATTTATTACAGATTTCCGCTATATTGATCAGGCAGAAGAACAGGCAAAAGGGTTTGAGATCATACAACATAAAGGCCCGATCATTGACGAAGTTTCTAAAGTAGCTAACGAGCTAGGTGTAAAGAAGCTTGGTTTTGAAGAAGCCCAGCTTACATATCAGGTATTTAAAGCATATGAAACTAGAGTTGAATGTTCGCTTATCCCGATTAGCGGCCTTATTGAAAAGCAACGAATGATTAAAGATGCTGGCGAATTGAAAGTGTTAAAAGAAGCAACTGAAATTGCAGATGCTGCTTTTCAACACATCACTAACTATATTCGTACCGGTATAACTGAGCTCGATGTTTCAAACGAGCTTGAATTTTTTATGAGAAAAAATGGTGCAACGTCGTCTTCTTTTGATATTATAGTGGCGTCAGGTGTTCGCTCTGCTCTTCCGCACGGGGTTGCAAGTGATAAAGTAATTGAAAAAAACGAATTGATTACGCTTGATTTCGGTGCTTACTACAAAGGCTATTGCTCTGATATTACTCGTACAGTAGCAGTTGGAGATCCCGGTGAAGAATTGAAAGGCGTTTATCATACTGTTCTTGAAGCTCAGTTAAAAGCAATGGAGCAAATCAAGCCGGGTATGAGCGGGAAAGAAGCAGACGCAATCTCTCGTGATATCATTACAGCTAAAGGTTTTGGAGACTACTTTGGTCACTCACTTGGTCATGGCGTTGGCCTAGAAGTACATGAAGGCCCGGGTCTTTCTGCAAAATCTAACACCGTACTTGAGCCGGGGATGGTTGTAACCGTTGAACCAGGTATTTATTTGTCTGGTAAAGGCGGGGTTAGAATAGAAGACGATACTGTAATTACTGAAACCGGGAACGAAAAGTTATCTCATTCCACTAAGGAATTGCTGATTCTCGGCGAATAATGAAAGCGAGGGACTATCTATGATTTCTGTTAACGATTTAAAAACAGGGCTAACAATTGAAGTAGAAAACGGCATTTGGACGGTTATGGACTTCCAGCATGTTAAACCTGGTAAAGGTGCCGCTTTCGTGAGAACGAAACTACGTAATTTACGTACAGGCGGGATTCAAGAAAAAACATTCCGTGCAGGTGAAAAAGTAGCGAAAGCACACATTGAAAACCGTAAAATGCAGTACCTTTATGCGAGCGGTGATATGCATACGTTTATGGATACAACAAATTACGAGCAGGTTGAACTTCCTGCTGAACAGATTGCATATGAATTGAAGTTCTTGAAGGAAAATATGGAAATTTCAATTCGTACGTATGGAGAAGAAACCATCGGAGTTGAATTACCGAACACGGTTGAACTTGTCGTTACTGAAACAGAGCCAGGAATCAAGGGTGATACAGCTTCAGGCGGAACAAAGCCAGCAACAGTAGAAACTGGTTTAACAGTTCAGGTGCCATTCTTTGTCAACCAGGGTGATGTTTTGATCATCGATACAACAAAAGGGGAATATGTTTCCAGGGGTTAATGAAGTTTAAAGCCGCTCAATAGAGAGCGGCTTTTTTCCACTGACAAAATGAGTGATTACTCACTTCGCAAACAGAGAATCTGATATATAATAAAAGTGAGTCAACACTCTTTGAGGAGGTAGCTTATGGAGACATATCCTATTCAAGCAGAAGTAACGCAGCGCATTGGGAAAGTGACGATCCTGAATCATATCCAATTGTCATTAAAGAAAGGTGAAATTTTCGGTCTGCTTGGTCCTTCTGGTTCAGGTAAGACTACATTTATTAAACTTCTTTGTGGGATTGATGAAGCGTCTGAGGGAACCGTTCGAGTATTCGATGAGCTAATGCCAGCTCTTCATTTAATGAAGAGGATCGGTTATATGGCACAATCAGATGCGCTTTACACTGAATTAACCGCTAAAGAGAATTTAGAATTCTTTGCAAGTTTAAGTGGGGTGAAGAGGCTTCAACTAAAAGAAAGAATTCGGTCGGTCATGCAACTCGTAGACCTTGAGCAAGACATTCATAAAAAGGTGGAACAATATTCAGGTGGAATGAAACGGAGGCTGTCGCTTGCAATAGCTCTGTTGCATCAACCAGATATTCTCCTTCTTGATGAACCAACGGTAGGAATTGATCCGGCATTACGGCAGAGAATCTGGAGCACGTTTGAAGATTTGCGCAGGAAAGGTGTTTTAATCCTTGTAACTACTCATGTCATGGACGAAGCTGAAAGGTGCTCAAGGTTAGGGATGATTCGAAACGGCCGTCTTATAGCAGTAGGAACACCGGAAGAAATAAAAGCTAGAACGGAAAGCCATACAATTGAACAGGCGTTTCTATCTTACGGGGGTGAGTAAGTGAGGATTAATGCTGTTATCATCCGCATCTTAAGACAGTTCATTCGTGATAAACGTACAATGGCATTGATGATTGTCGCTCCTATACTCATCCTGACTATGCTGTCTCTCGTTTTTAATGGAGAGGACCTTGAGTTAAAGGTTGGGGAGCTGGGTTTGCCTGATCGAGTGGTTCAGAAGATGGAAGAAAATAATGCGAAGGTTATAGAGGTTGAAGAATCGGAAATTCCCCGGTATATAAAAGAGGAGGATTTCGATGCTGTTATTGATTTTAGGAGTAGTGAAAAAACAGTTTATATTGAGGGAAGCGACCCTTCAATCAATAGAGCTATTCTAGAACTTGTCAAAACAAGCGCAGCAGTAGGTAGTATTGAAACGGATCTAGCTGTTGAGTACACCTATGGGTCAAGTGATATGACGGCATTTGATCACTTTGGTCCTGTTTTAGTTGGCTTCTTTATTTTTTTCTTTGTTTTCCTAATAGCTGGAGTTTCATTCTTAAGGGAGCGAACACAAGGAACACTGGAGCGTCTCCTGGCAAGTCCGATTAAACGCTCTGAACTCGTGAGTGGTTATGTCCTTGGCTTTGGACTTTTTACTTTGCTACAATCAGCAATCATTGCCTTATATAGTGTTTACGTCATTGATTTGAAGATGGAAGGATCGTTTCTTTATATTCTTCTGATTACACTGTTACTTGCATTGAGTGCACTTACACTTGGTACTTTACTTTCAGCTTTTGCGAAAAATGAGCTTCAAATGATTCAATTTATCCCGCTTGTCGTAGTTCCACAAATTTTCTTTTCGGGTCTCTTTAACCTGGATACTATTTCAGTTTATTTAAGTTGGATTGGTCCATTAACGCCTCTCTATTATGGAGCAGATGCGCTTCGGAATGTTATGATTAAAGGACAGGGCTTCACCGATATTTGGCTCGATTTAGTGGCGTTAATTGGATTTTCACTCGTGTTTATCACTTTGAATATCCAAGCGCTCAAAAAACATCGTCGCACTTAGAACCAGGAGGACCATATGAACATGAACAACCGTGAGATCAATCGCCTTCTCAGCACAGACTCACAAGGCGACGACTTAACAGAAAAACAAAAGCGAATTGTCGAATCAGCTATTGAAATGTTCTCAGAAAAAGGATTTTCTGCGTCTTCAACGAGTGAGATTGCCAGGCGTGCTGGAGTGGCAGAAGGCACAATTTTCAGGCATTACAAAACAAAAAAGGATTTGCTACTGGCCATTGTTACTCCAGTGATGAGTAATCTCGTCGCTCCTTTTATCGTGAGAGATCTCGATAAGGTTTTAAAGCAGGAGTACGAGCATTATGAGGATTTTCTTAAAGCGATGGTAAGAAACAGACATGATTTTATCAGGAGACATTTACCTATCGTCAAAATTTTGATCCAGGAAATTCCATTTCAAGAAGAACTCAGATCTCAGTTTATTAATCTTGTGGCGAAAGATATCTACCGACGTTTTGAGAAGATCGTCATCCACTTTCAAGAAAAGGGGGAACTTATTCAGGTCCCCCCATCATCTGTTATTAGACTATCGATCTCATCAATTATTGGTTTTTTCTTTGCAAGGTATATCTTTCTCCCGGAAAACGAATGGAATGAAGAAGAAGAAATTAACATCACTATCCAATTTATTATGAATGGTTTTAAGGCAAGATGAACGTCTGGTGTGAGAGCACTGGACGTTTTTTTATGAAATAAAACGTTCTTCTGAAATCCTTCTTCCTATCATAAAGTGTACAAACAAGCAGGGAGGAGTTTGATGCTTCAATCAATCCTTGTAATGGGAGTGTTACGGATCCTATCAGGTACTATTGAAATCACCGCTGCTATTTTGATCCTGATTGTAAATGACCTCCGTACTGCCATGATGATCAATGCCATACTGGCTGTCGTTGGTCCGTTTATTTTACTCCTAACCATGTCGGTGGGGTTAATTGGGCTAGCAGGCGATCTATCTGTTTTGAAAATTATCCTTATTATCTTAGGTGTTGCTTTTATACTTCTCGGAATGCTCTCTTAGATACACTATGACATATTTAATCTATGCCTGGAATACTAGTGTAGGGAGGTACAGGCATAGGAAGGGGGGAGATATGTGGAAGAAGTTCTTCGTGTGCTGCCAGAAGGTGTGAAGCGAATAATCAATCACTATTCAGAATCCGAACGAGTGGCAATAGAAGAAATTCGAATCCGTATCAATCGTCCGCTTGAAATCATGATAAGTAGCAAACCAGACTTCCCTAAGTTAGATGGAAGAGATTACGTTGTCTCCAAAGATGAGGCAGCACAAATGATCAATAAACTTAGTCAGTACTCGTTATACGCGCTAGAAGAAGAATTAAAAAAAGGTTATATCACCATTCAAGGTGGGCATCGAGTAGGACTTGCCGGCAAGGTCGTTACAGCGAATGGACATGTTAAGGCGATCAGAGACATCGCTTCTTTTAACATAAGGATAGCAAAACAAAAGCTAGGTATAGCTGGTCCCCTTGTCTCATATCTTTATGCAGGAGGATGGATGAATACGATTATCCTCGGTCCCCCTCAGACAGGAAAGACGACAATGTTACGAGATTTAACCAGAATCATGGCAGAAGGTGACGAGAGGAGAAGAATCCCATCATCTAAAGTGGGGATCGTTGATGAACGGTCTGAGATAGCTGGATGTGTTCACGGTATCCCTCAGCATCGCCTGGGTCATCGTGTAGACGTTCTTGATGCCTGTCCGAAAGCGGAAGGAATGATGATGATGGTACGCTCCATGAGCCCGGATATTATAGTGGTTGATGAGATTGGGAGACCTGAAGACAGCGAAGCAATAAGCGAGGCTGTAAATGCTGGTATACACCTTGTCGTTACTGTCCATGGTCAATCGATAGACGATTTATACAGGCGACCAAGCATCCAGGGATTAGTCCGTTCAGGAGTCTTTGATCGAATTGTTGAACTTTCACGAGCCGATGGGCCAGGCACGATTAAAGCGATTAAGGATAAGAGTGGAAGAGAAATCCGTCGTAAAAAGGTGATGTAGCATGAAGCTCCTGGGAGCGGTACTAATCATTTTAGCGAGTACTTGGGCAGGGATTGAGTGGTCAAGAACAGTAAGCGAACGTTCTAGACAACTAAGACAACTAAAAGCGGCACTTCAATCATTAGAAGCAGAAATAGTTTATGGAATGACCCCATTAAGCATGGCGTGTGGTCATATTTGTAGACAGGTTGGTCATCCTATTTCGTGGTTTTTTGATTCGTTCAGAAAAAAGCTTGATGCCGGGCATACAACTGCTTATGAAGCGTGGATTGAAAGCATAGAAGAAGTTTGGAAATACACAGCATTTAAGCAGGAAGAAAAGGAAATTATGAAGCAGCTTGGAGCTACTATTGGTCAGCAGGATCGGGAGCATGAGCAAAAGCAGTTAAAACTTGCATTGATTCATCTTGAAAGAGAAGAACTTGAAGCAAGAAATAACCAAATGAAGTATGAACGAATGTTTAAAAGCCTCGGACTACTTGGGGGGATTCTTCTTGTCATACTTTTGATTTAGTCACTGGGAGGAAATGTGGATGAATCATGATGTGAATACGATATTTCAAATTGCTGGCATCGGTATTATTGTTGCTATGCTTCATACGATTCTTAAACAAATGGGGAAAGAGGAGTATGCACAGTGGGTAACACTTATTGGATTTATTGTTGTGTTGTACATGGTAATCACAATCATTGATGACCTTTTTCAGAAAATACGGGGAGTCTTTCTTTTCCAGGGCTAGGGGGTGTTTGCGATTGATATTATTCAAATAGTTGGTCTGGGTTTGATCGCAACCTTCCTAGTCATTGTAGTGAAAGAACAAAAACCTGTATTTGCGTTTACCATCACAGTGTTCACAGGCACTTTAATCTTCCTATATTTAATTGGAGAAATACAACATATTATTCAAATGCTAGAAAGTCTGGCGGCAAGGGCCAATGTTGAGCTTGTATATGTAGAAACAGTACTCAAAATCATTGGTATTGCTTATATTGCGGAGTTTGGCGCACAAATTGTTCGAGATGCAGGCCAGGGGGCAATCGCTTCAAAAATAGAATTGGCAGGGAAGCTACTTATCCTAACGATGGCGATTCCGATTTTAACATTGATTATTGAGACGGTCCTAAAGCTGCTGCCGTCCTAGGAGGGGAGGAAGAAGGACATGCCTTATATTGCGAGGATTTTGCTGGTGCTTCTATTCCTCTTTTTTCCTTTGTTTGGCTCCACTTCACTTGTGTTTGCGCAAGATGGTGAGGAAGAAGAGCCGGTTTCTGGTCAATTAGTAGACAAGCAGTTAAACTCCCTAGGATTACAGGAGATCCAGGCTTACTGGAACGAAGTAATCGAAGAGTATGGTGGTTTCTTACCGGAGAGTCAGAAAGGATCCTTTCTTGAATTTGTAAAAGGAGAGAAACAGTTCTCATTAAAGGCTTATTTTATCGGGTTTTTAAAATTCCTTTTTCATGAATTACTTGTTCACGGGAAGCTTCTAGGAAGTCTGATTTTATTAACAATTTTTAGTATCCTTCTGCAGAACATGCAAAATGCGTTCGAGCATAAAGCTGTTAGTACAGTTGCTTATGCGATTACCTACATGGTATTGATTATTCTGGCGTTGAACAGTTTCCATGTGGCTATCCAATATACAGAGAACGCAATCGCAAATATGATGGGGTTTCTTTTAGCGTTAATTCCTTTATTACTGGCTTTAATGGCATCCGTTGGCGGGGTAGCATCAGTTGCTTTCTTTCATCCTATCGTATTGTTTCTAGTGAACACAGGGGGGCTGCTCATTCAAAAATTTGTACTACCAATGCTATTTCTTTCTGCGGTTCTAGCGATTGTCAGCACCATTAGTGAGCATTATAAAGTATCGCAGCTGTCCAACCTTATCCGTAACATTGCTATTGGGACCCTGGGTGTATTCTTTGCCATATTTCTTGGTGTGATATCAGTTCAGGGGGCTACAACTGCAGTAGCTGATGGAATCACAATCCGAACAGCGAAGTTTGTAACTGGGAATTTCATCCCAGTTGTTGGGAGGATGTTCACAGATGCAACGGATACGGTACTAAGCGCTTCTGTTCTCCTGAAAAACACAGTGGGACTAGCTGGTGTTGTCATTCTATTGATGATCTGCGCTTTTCCCGCGCTAAAGGTGCTAGCACTTGTGCTCATTTATAACATCGCAGCAGCAGTCATACAGCCATTAGGCGGGGGACCGATCATACAATCATTAAACGTTATTTCAAAAAGTATTCTATTTATTTTTGCGGCATTAGCGATTGTATCTCTTATGTTCTTCCTGGCAGTTACGATTATCATAGCTTCCGGAAATATCACGCTAATGGTGCGCTAATGGAGGGATTTGATGGGGATTATTACAGGTTGGGTAACAAATATCATTGTGCTCATCCTGCTTGCGACAGTTCTTGAACTATTACTTCCGAACTCCAGTATGCAGCGTTATGTGAAAATGGTCATCGGATTAATGTTAATGGCGGTAATTCTTTCTCCTATCCTTTCCATTTTTACAGAAGACTTTGATAGGCTGCTAAGGTCAGTGACAATTGAGGATGCGGCAGGCAGTGCAGAAATAGAAAATACCATTGAAACAAAGAAAAGTGAAATACAAGCATCAAACGTTGCATATATTGAAGAACAAATGGCTGTCCAATTGCAAAGTCAGGTTGAAAAGGAGTTGAGAGAACGATTTGATCTTGAAATAAGCGATGTAGCTTTAAACGTGACAGAAATTGAGGGTGAGAAGCAGATCGATCAAATTGCAGTTACAGTAAAGGAATCTGCGGATGATGGGTCTGTAAGCGAGATCGAGGCAGTGTCTGTGTCGTTAGCTGTAGAGGAAGTCAGTTCAACAGATAGTGAAGTAAGGAAAGTAGCCTATTTTCTTGCTGACGAATGGGAATTATACCCTAAACAGGTCGTGGTTCAGATGAAGGGAGGGGAGTAGGGTTCATGGACAAACAATCAAAGAGCTGGCTTGATCAATTAAAAAAACCAAAGAAGAAGAAAGGTATACCACTTCTTTACTTAATTATCGCAGCATCGATTGGTATTGTATTCATGTTTGCCGGAAACTTCTTCTCAACCTCTGATCCTGACCAGGAAGTCTTTTCTGAACAGACTAATTCACCCGATAGCGATCCTGCATTCAATCACAGCAAGTCTAATCCCTCAACAATGGCAGAATATGAAAATGTATATGAAACACAATTGAAAGAAGCACTGGATGAAGTAGCGGGTGTGTCCGATGCTACGGTTATAGTGAATTTAGATTCAACTGAAGAAAAGGTTATAGAGAAAAACAGGACTTCTACAGATAAATATACGTATGAAACACCCAATGAAGGTGGATCAAGAAAGATAGAAGAACAATCGAGCGAAGATCAGGTAGTCACTGTACAGAATGATAACGGACAGGAACCAATTGTCATTAGCATAAAGAAACCTGTCGTGAGAGGGGTTGTCGTAGTGGCAATCGGGGCTGAGAATATGGAAGTAAAAAAAATGATTGTAGATGCCGTTACAAGGCTATTAGATGTGAAAAGTCACCGCGTCATGGTACTGCCGAAGAAATTAAAGGGGGAATCATAACATGGTCTTAAAAAAGCAAACGGTTTGGTTGTTAACGATGCTTAGTTTAATCATTGTGCTCTCGGCTTACTACATTATGACACCTGGAACTGATGATGTTGCGTTTGTAGGCGATCAGGAACAGAGTGAAGAAGGTACAAAAGAAGACGCTAAGGAAACGAATGCTAGTGAGGATGATGTCATTACATCCAGTATCTCGAGTGACGAAGCTTTTGCCGCATTACGACTTGAAATCCAGGAGCAAAGAGATGCTGCAATTGAGGATTATACAGCAGTTATCGCAAGTGAAGCTTCTGCAGATCTTAGAAACGAAGCGCATGAACAGCGTCAGGAGTTAATGGCCCTGTCGCAGAAAGAAGCGGTTTTAGAAAATGTAATTAAATCTGAGGGTTACAACGATGCAGTCGTTTACACACTTGATGATGAAAAAGTAAGAGTTATCGTAAAAGCAGATCAGCTATCAAACGAAGAAGCGAATAATATTATGGTACTGGCAGAAGAACAACTAGGTGAAGGGCATCGAATTGCGGTTGAATTTCAGCCAGTAACTAAGTAAAGATGGAGATCTCTCCATCTTTTTTATTTGGCTTAACTATTGTTGAGACCATCCATTTTGAGCAGGTCTTAAAAGTTTTCTGTGGTTTTAATGAAAACGCTTTCTTTGTTTGTTAATCTAAAGGAGGGAATTCAGGTTTACTGTGTTTCTACCAACAGAACTGAAGATATGATATGATGAATAGGCTTAGGACCAGCTCGTATAGAATGGTCACAATCAAGGGTTTTGATTCTACATGCCTTTTGACGGACATACTATTGTACGATTGAATTATGCTATAATCGTTATTAGTTGGAGAGTGTCTTCTGCATAGAATAACCCTCCTAATTATGTAAGCGCAAAAAATAGGACAAGGAGTGGACATCTTGTTAAAAGTTCAAGAAATTCGGGAATTGATCAAACTAATTGATCAATCAAACATTGATGAATTTGAATATGAAAGTGACGGATCAAAAATTGTTTTAAAGAAAAACGAAGTAAAATATGCTGAAACGCCGGCTCAGGCGCCTGTTGAGCAGCCAGCTCCTCAAGAAGTAGCAGCGCCTGTAAAACAATCTGTAACAGCAACTGCTAAAGAAGCCTCTGCTGAAGATTCAACAGAGAAGAAGCAGGATGAATCATTACATAAAATTGAATCACCAATGGTGGGGACGTTCTACGCTCGACCTAATCCTGAAACTGATGCCTACGTAAAAACTGGTGAAAAGGTTTCAGAAGACAGCGTGGTGTGTATTATTGAAGCAATGAAGCTTTTCAATGAGATTGAAGCTGAAGTAAATGGAGAAATTGTAGAAATGTTAGTAGAGGATGGCCAACTAGTTGAATACGGGCAGCCTCTGTTCCTAGTGAAAGCATAGGTGATGCGAATATGGAAATTAAAAAATTACTCGTAGCAAATCGAGGGGAAATCGCTGTACGTATTATTCGCGCCTGTGAAGAAATGGGCATTGAAACCGTAGCGGTTTACTCTCAGGCTGATAAGGAAGCGTTGCACGTCAGACTTGCGGATGAAGCATATTGTATTGGACCTACAGCGGCAAAAGACAGTTATTTGAATTTCACAAACATTATGAGTATCGCAACGGTCACCGGGGTGGATGCGATTCATCCAGGATACGGTTTCTTAGCTGAGAATGCCGATTTTGCAGAGCTTTGTAGAGAGTGCAATATTACGTTTGTAGGCCCGAGCCCTGAAGCCATTAATCGAATGGGTACGAAAGATGTGGCCAGAACGACCATGAAAGAAGCGGGAGTTCCAATCGTTCCTGGTTCACAAGGCATCATTAAAGACGCGGACGAAGCAGTGTCACTTGCAAATGAAATGGGCTACCCGGTCATCATTAAAGCAACAGCTGGTGGTGGCGGTAAAGGGATCCGTATTGCAAAAGATGAGAATGAACTTGTTAAAGGGATTAATATCACCCAACAGGAAGCATCGACTGCATTTGGTAATCCAGGTGTTTATATTGAGAAATTTATTGAGGATTTCCGCCATGTGGAAATTCAGGTGCTCGCTGATAACCACGGAAATGCAATCCATCTTGGTGAGCGTGATTGCTCAATTCAAAGGCGTTTACAAAAGCTTGTTGAAGAAACCCCATCTCCTGCTCTTGATGCATCGATCAGACAAAAAATGGGAGACGCAGCAGTTCGTGCTGCTAAAGCGGTTGATTACTCCGGTGCGGGTACAGTTGAGTTTATTTTTGAACCAACAGGGAATTTTTACTTTATGGAAATGAATACAAGGATTCAAGTTGAGCATCCGGTAACTGAAATGGTAACTGGGATTGACTTAATCAAAGAACAAATCAGGGCAGCTTCTGATGAAACACTTCGGTATACTCAAGAAGATGTAACCTTTAAAGGGTGGGCGATCGAGTGTCGCATCAATGCAGAAGATCCTGACAAGAAATTTATGCCATCACCTGGTAAAGTAGACATGTACCTTCCACCAGGTGGGTTTGGTGTTCGTGTTGACTCTGCTGTATATCCTGGTTACGACATTTTGCCATTTTATGATTCAATGGTAGCGAAATTGATTACTTATGCAGATACGCGAGAAGAAGCAATCGCACGAATGAAGCGTGCACTAGGAGAATTTGTCGTTGAAGGTGTGAAAACAACGATTCCGTTTCACATGCGTTTAATGAATCACGAAAAGTTTGTGAGTGGAGAATTTAACACGAAATTTCTAGAAAAATACGATCTGACAGAACAAACAACGAATTCTAAGTGAGGTGTTCAAAATGAATGAACTTCAATCATTTGAAATGGAAGAGCACGATACTGGACTTGGAAAAGTCGAAATATCACCAGAGGTTATCGAGGTCATTGGAAGCATTGCTGCATCTGAAGTAGATGGAGTAGCTGAAATGAGAGGCAATTTTGCTTCTGGCGTTGTTGAGCGCTTCGGGCGCAAAGATCACCGAAAAGGTGTGAAAGTTGAACTTGACGAAGGCGGCATTATTCTTGATGCTTACGTTGTCGTAAGCTACGGGCTTTCCATCCCGGAAGTATGTGAGAAAGTTCAAGAAAATATTCGACAGGCTCTTCTTACAATGACTGCTCTTGAAATTAGTGCAGTTAACATCAGTGTTGTAGGCATTACTTTTGATAAAAAAGAGCAGGAAAACGAAGAATAAGCAGCGGGGACCTTCCCCCTGCTTTTTTGTTTGGAGTAAACGGATGCTTCAATGGAAAACCTGTATTTGTCCTCTACAATATGCTATTATCTATTGGTATAGCAATATAAGCGTAAAGGGAGTATAGCAATGAAAAGAAGACATGCAAGAGAAAAAGCCATCCAGGTATTGTTTCAAATAGATGTAACAGACACCGATCCACGCGAGGCATTAGAACATGTATTGAATGAAGGAGAAGGTGATGAATTTCTATCTGAGCTTGTCTTCGGAACGCTTGATAACCTCGAAAAGATAGATGAAGTAATTAAAGAGAATCTTGTGAATTGGAGCTTTAGCAGAATTGGAAACGTCGACCGTTCGGTACTTCGTATGGCTTCATATGAAATGGTTATAAGGGATGACATCCCAGTTAATGTTAGTTTAAATGAAGCGGTAGAATTAGCAAAACTGTTCGGAGGAGAAGAATCAGGACGGTTTGTTAATGGTGTCCTCTCCAAAATTATTCAAAAAGATTAGGGCAAGAGGAGGGGAATGTATGAAAGCTGATCGCTATATCACAGTAACTGCCCTCACAAGGCATGTGAAGCGGATGATTGATAATGAACCTGCGCTTCAGGATGTCTGGCTTCGAGGTGAATTATCGAACGTTAAGCTTCATAATAGAGGGCATTTATACTTTACAGTGAAAGATGATAAGTCACGTGTGCAGGCGGTTATGTTTGCAGGAAACAATCGCCATATGAAGTTCAAACCAGAAAGTGGTATGAAGGTTCTGATACGAGGTGAAATTTCTGTATTTGAGCCCTACGGACAATATCAGTTATACGCCAAAGAAATGCAGCCGGACGGAATAGGGAATCTGTATCTCGCCTACGAAGAATTAAAGCGTAAGCTCGAATTAGAAGGGCTTTTTTCTGAGAATCGCAAGCAACCGATTCCTCGTTACCCAACAGAGATCGGTGTCATTACATCTCCTACAGGTGCCGCTATTCGCGACATCTTCACGACAATTAAGAGGCGCTATCCTGCTGCGAGAATCACTGTGTTTCCCGTGCTTGTTCAGGGTAATAGTGCGAAAGGATCAATTGTACAAGCCATTCAAATGGCTAATGCAATGAATATGCTTGATGTCCTAATTGTTGGACGCGGTGGTGGATCAATTGAAGAACTATGGGCTTTTAATGAAGAATTAGTAGCAAGGAGTATAGCAAATTCAACTATTCCTGTAATTTCAGCTGTTGGTCATGAAACGGACTTTACAATTGCTGATTTTGTAGCGGATTTAAGAGCACCTACTCCTACCGGTGCTGCAGAACTAGCAGTCCCAAGCGTTATCGAGCTGAAAGATCGACTAGAGCAAAGAGTACATAGGTCAACAAGAGCAATGAAAGAAAAACTGCTATCAGAGCGAGAAAGGTTAACAAATCTGCAGAAATCCTATGCTTTTCGGTATCCTGATCAGCTGTTAAGGCAAAAAGAGCAAGAATTAGATTTGCAAGTAGATCGCCTTCAAAAAACAATGAAGCGACTGCTCATCCATACGAATGAGCGCGTCGAACGAAATCACAAACAGCTAATTAAGCAGCATCCTGACCGACTTCTAAAAGAAGCTTCTCTAGAATTGAGTGAATTAAAAAGCTCCTTACATAAGGAGATGCAAAGAGTTCTTAAGGGTAAGCAACGAGATTTTTCACTAGCTGCGGGCAAGTTGAATGCAATGAGCCCACTGAAAGTAATGGAGCGAGGCTACAGTCTTGCTTATAAAGAAGAGGAACTCATTAAATCAGTTAAACAGGTACAACCAGGTGACGTACTTAAAATAGACATGACTGATGGGAAAATTGATTGCCACGTATGGGGAATAGAGGAGAGTGAATCAAATGGAGACAAATGAGAACGTAACGTTTGAAGAAGCAATGCAGAAACTAGAACAAATTGTAGGTGCGCTTGAAGAAGGTAATGTTCCACTTGAAAAAGCAATCTCTCTGTTTCAGGAAGGCATGAACTTATCAAACTTATGCCATGAGAAACTTCAATCAATTGAAGGGAAGATGGATCAGATCGTAGAAGAGAACGGTGAAATTAAACGTTTCTCAGTACAGGAGGATGAAGCGTGACCTCTGATTTAATGGCTTATATGAATAAAAAAAAAGAGCTTCTGGATCATAAGCTTCCAGCCTTTATTGAAAGTGTTGAGATGCCTGAGTCGTTAAAAGACGCTATGATTTATTCCATAAATGCCGGGGGAAAGCGAATTAGACCGATTCTAATGCTTGCTACTGTAGAAGCATTTGGTGAATCGATTGAAGAGGCCATTCCTGTTGCATGTGCAGTAGAAATGATTCATACTTATTCTCTTATTCATGATGATCTGCCCGCAATGGATGATGATGACTTAAGAAGAGGTAAGCCGACAAATCATAAAGTGTTTGGAGAAGCGGCTGCTATTCTTTCTGGTGATGCTCTCCTCACCCAGAGTTTCGAAGTTATTGCAGATTCAACTTTGAAAAATGAACAAAAAGTGAAGCTCATTAAGCTGCTTTCTTATTCTGCGGGACCGGCAGGTATGGTCGGTGGTCAAATGGCTGATCTTAACGGAGAGAAGCAGGAATTAACACTTGAACAGCTCGAGTACATTCATCATCATAAAACTGGAAAGCTTCTTGTCTATTCAGTTTTAGCTGGAGCGATTATTGCGAACGCAAATGAAGAGCAGATGGAGCATTTGAAAGAATTTGGGGAACATATGGGCCTTTCCTTTCAAATCAGCGACGATATTCTTGATGTTGAAGGCGATCAGGATAAAATTGGAAAGCTTCCCGGGAGCGATGAAAATAAGGAGAAAAGCACCTATCCTAAACTTCTCACATTAACCGGCGCCAAAGAAAAATTGACCTTTCATTTTGAAGAAGCATTGAAGCATTTAACTGCCACAGGTATAGATGATAAAAGATTAGAATCGATTGCAAAGTTTATTGTAGATCGTGACCATTAACACATATAATTGAGTATTACCATATCCTATGGTATAATAAAATAAGACTGAGTGGTGCAGTATTCTAGTCAGTCCGGCATTTCTGAAGGCGGGCCTAAAAATCCGCCATAGGGCACATCGATGAAGTTCCTGGTGTTGGCTTGAGTCGCCCAGATTTGGGTCGATGCTGGGAGTTAAGGTTGCAGGGCGATCCACAAAGGCATGTGGGCGTTGACCCTGCTTCCGCGGAGGCCCATTCTTGTAGCAGTGCGGTTAACGCTGCCTGCTATGAATTGGGGTATGAACCTGTTTCAGCCGCATGGGAACGCGGTTGAACAGCGTAGCCTGCCTTGAGTGGAGCTAGAGGGGATTATGGATTATTGGAAATTTGCAGCTCGGCCGGCAGCTTTTTTCCTACCACCCATATGAAATCTGCTCTGCAAAAGAGGCTAGGAAATGATCAGGACTGTTGAGGAAAACTCCTAGACTGTTCCGAGTGACACTTAAAGGGGATTATAGTGCGGACTAAGTGGTAATCCAGTCTAGCGCATGGTGACACGCTAAGACGGATGTAAAGGGAAACCGCCTGAATGGCGACGTTCGGGTATCCGTTTGGGAAAACCTACTGGACCTAAGCCGCAGTCTTTACTCTTTAAGTGACCACTCTGCGATACATACGACAACAGGGGTGTTCAGCTGACAGGGAACAGGGGGCATTTATCTGACCCCTTGGGCTCCCTGTTAGTTTTGAACACCTATTTTTATGTGATTATATAATGGACAAGGAGTAGATATGAAAGCATCCGTATCAAAATCCATAAACTGGAGTTTAGCTATTGCCGTTATCACACTTGTGTTAGCGGCTATTTTTTCAATTATATCAACTGCTGTTTTAAGTGGTGTATCGTGGGCAATTGGTATGCTCGTTGTTCTATTAATCGTTCTGATAGGCATTTTCTTTGATACAATAGGTGTAGCCTCAACAGCAGCAAATGAAGTTCCATTTCATGCGATGGCTGCAGAGCGACTTACTGGTGCCAAGCATGCTATTTTTGTTACTCGAAATGCAGATCGTGTAGCAAGCTTTTGTAATGATGTCATTGGCGATATTTCGGGTATTATAAGTGGTACAGCTTCTGCCACCGTAGTCGTTCAATTGACACTTCAACTTGGACATGGTGAAGGATCTTTGTTTCAATATATAATATCAGTAGTATTTACAAGTATCATTGCAGCGTTAACGGTTGGCGGAAAAGCGCTCGGTAAAACATTTGCCATATACTTTTCAACAGGGATCATCTTTCAAGTTGGACGGTTCCTATATTTTGTAGAAAACACATTTAAAATTAAGATGGTTGGTAATCAGACAAAAAAGAAAAAAGATAACCGTAAATCGAAATAAAGAAGGGGAGGACATTCCCATGGATTTAGAAAAGATTGAGAATCCTAAATTTCTCGAAAATTATGATACCAGTAAAATGACCGAGCTTGCAGAAGAAGTAAGATCTTTTTTAATTAATAAATTATCTGAAACAGGAGGACACCTGGGTCCCAATTTAGGTGTGGTTGAGCTTACCATTGTACTGCATAAAATTTTTGATAGCCCGAAGGATAAATTTATATGGGATGTTGGCCACCAGGCGTACGTCCATAAAATTTTGACTGGCCGAGCTTCAAAATTTGATACATTGCGTAAGTATAAGGGGTTATGTGGCTTTCCGAAGCGAAATGAAAGTGAGCACGATGTCTGGGAGACCGGACATAGTTCAACATCCCTTTCAGCAGCAATGGGCATGGCTACTGCTCGAGATATGAAAGGAACCGACGAGAACGTTGTGGCGATTATTGGGGATGGAGCCCTGACTGGTGGTATGGCGTTAGAAGCGCTTAACCATATTGGCCATGAACAAAAAGATCTTCTCGTTATTTTAAATGACAATGAAATGTCAATTGCTCCAAACGTCGGTGCGCTTCATAATGTGCTTGGAAAACTTCGCACGGCTGGTAAATATCACAAAGCGAAGGATGAACTTGAGTATCTGCTTAAGAAAATTCCTGCTTTTGGTGGCGCATTAGCCTCAACAGCTGAACGGGTTAAAGATGCACTTAAATATCTTCTTGTATCGGGAATATTCTTTGAAGAGCTCGGCTTCACATATCTTGGCCCAGTCGATGGCCATGATGTTGAAGCTTTAATGGAAAACATTAAATATGCTAAGAAAACAAAAGGGCCAGTGCTCATTCACGTTCTAACGAAAAAAGGAAAAGGCTATCACCCGGCAGAAAGCGATGAGATTGGTGTATGGCATGGAGTTAGCCCTTATAAAATTGAAGCCGGCGAGCAAATTAAACCAAAAGTCGCAGCTCCAGGATATAGCAAGGTTGTAAGTGAAACTGTGCGTAAGCTTGCAGAAAAGGATGATCGTATTTCAGTGATTACTCCTGCGATGACAGTTGGCTCGAAGTGGGAAGCTTTTGAGAAGCAGTTTCCTGAGAGGCTTTTTGATGTTGGGATTGCAGAACAACATGCGACAACAATGGCTGCTGGACTTGCTACACAAGACCTTAAGCCGGTATTATCGATTTATTCAACCTTTCTGCAGCGCGCTTATGACCAATTAGTTCATGATGTATGCAGACAAAACCTAAACGTATTTCTAGCAGTAGATCGTTCAGGACTTGTTGGTGCTGATGGTGAAACGCACCAGGGTGTTTTTGATGTATCATTCCTACGCCATTTGCCTAACATGGTATTAATGATGGCAAAAGACGAAAATGAGCTTCAGCACATGGTTTATACCGGACTTAAGTACAATCAAGGACCTATTGCGGTTCGCTATCCGAGAGGAAATGGGATCGGTACTAAAATGGATGAAGAGCTGAAGGAAATTTCAATTGGTTCCTGGGAAGTTATTCGGGACGGTTCTGATGTCGCACTATTGTCATTTGGTCCAACTCTACAGGATCTACTAAAAGCAGCTGATATACTTGAAAAAGAAGGAATTTCAGCGCGTGTAGTGAATGCACGCTTCATTAAACCTTTAGACGAGAAAATGATGGCTGAACTAATGCAAGAGGGTATTCCAATGCTAACCGTTGAGGAAGCAATTCTACAAGGTGGTTTTGGCAGTGCGGTTCTCGAATATGTGAACGATAGTGGTTATCAGCACGGAACCATTCAAAGAATGGGGATTCCTGATGCTTATATTGAGCACGGTAGCGTTAGTGAGTTGCTTGAAGAAATTGGATTAACACCTGAAGATATTGCTACGAAAGCAAAAAAAACGATTCCAGCAAAACAAAAGAGGGCATAAAAAGGCATGGCAAAAAAAGAAAGACTTGATGTAATTCTTGTTAATCGAGGACTTATCGATACAAGAGAAAAAGCAAAAAGGGCAATCATGGCTGGCCTTGTATATTCTGAAACGGAAAGAATGGACAAACCTGGCGTGAAAGTAAATGAGGATATCAGTTTGCAAATAAAAGGCGATACACTTAGATACGTTGGACGGGGCGGATTAAAGCTTGAAAAGGCGATTGAGGTCTTCTCGCTTCAGCCGGAAGGTAAAATTGTTCTCGACATTGGATCATCCACTGGTGGCTTTACAGATTGCGCGCTTCAAAACGGAGCATCTCTCGTCTATGCGTTAGATGTTGGATATAACCAACTTGCCTGGAAGCTACGTGTTGACGATCGAGTGATCGTTAAGGAAAGAACGAACTTCCGCTATTCAGTAAAGGAAGACTTTACAAGCGGCTTACCTGATTTAGCAACAATCGACGTCTCATTTATATCATTGAAACTGATTTTACCAGTTCTTAAAGAAATATTAAAAGAAAATGGTGAGGTTGTGGCGCTCGTTAAACCCCAGTTTGAGGCGGGGCGAGGTGAAGTAGGAAAGAAAGGCATTGTTCGCGATAAGAAAATTCATCTTCGCGTCCTAACGGAAATGATGGACTTTGCTACACGGGAAGGGTACCAGGTCAATGGTATATCTTTCTCACCTATTACAGGCGGAGAAGGAAACATTGAATTTTTGCTTTATCTTGGATGGAAGCAAAATCGCACCTCTATGAACGTACCTTTAGCAGAAGAAATAGTAGAGCAAGCCCATCAACAGCTATAAAGGATACACCATGTGTGTCCTTTTTTAATACCTTTTTAGAATGAATATTTATGAATGGCTATACAAAAATGAGGCAGGAATATATAATAGTGCTGTCACAATTACTTACCGGAATTTCTGGAGGTTTTACAATGAATAAAGGACAACGCCATATTCGAATTCGTGAATTGATTGCTAACCAGGATGTAGAAACACAGGACGAGCTTGTGTATTGCCTGAAAAGTGCAGGCTTCAATGTAACGCAGGCAACAGTTTCTCGTGATATTAAAGAGCTTCATCTTGTTAAAGTGCCGACAATAGATGGAAGATACAAGTACAGTCTTCCTGCAGATCAGCGCTTTAATCCACTTCAAAAGCTGAAAAGAACCCTAACAGACGCGTTTATTAGTATTGATCACGCTGATCACCTTATTGTTATGAAAACGCTTCCGGGTAATGCGAATGCCATCGGTGCTTTGATAGACAATCTGGATTGGGAAGAGATCATGGGAAACATAAGCGGAGATGATACAATTCTTATTATTTGTAAGAGTGCTGAAGCCGCTCCTATGCTATCTCAACGCTTTATTGATATGCTATAGGTGATAACGATCTTTGAAGGTGGGAGAATATGTTAGCGGAACTATCCATTCGTAATTTTGCGATTATAGAAGCAATCACTGTTTCGTTTGATCGCGGCTTAACTGTGCTTACAGGAGAAACCGGTGCAGGAAAATCGATCATTATTGATGCCATTGGATTACTTGTAGGCGGCAGAGGTTCGGCCGAATTCGTTCGTTATGGTACAAAAAAGGCTGAAATTGAAGGGTTGTTTCATATCGATCCTGGTCATCCAACTGTTCAAAAGTTAGAAGATGTTGGTATTGAGTTTATGGATGATATGGTCGTTTTACGAAGAGATATTTCAAATGCAGGTAAAAGTATTTGCAGAGTAAACGGCAAATTAGTGACACTAGGCATTTTAAGAGAAATTGGACAAACGCTTATTGACATCCATGGGCAGCATGAGCATCAGGATCTCATGCAACCAGATAAACATTTATCACTCCTTGATCAGTTTGGCGATGGATCAATTGCCCCGGCCTTAACAGAATACAGGGAAGTTTATCAGCGCTATAAGAAAATTACACAGCAGATGAAGAATTTGACTGAAAATGAGCAGCAAATGGCTCACAGGCTTGACCTTATTCAATATCAGCTTGAAGAAATCACTAAAGCAGAGCTTGTGCCGAATGAAGATGAAGAGTTAATGGAAGAAAAGTTGCGCCTCGGAAATTTTGAAAAACTCTTTTCTGCTCTTCAGGATGTGTATCATTCGTTAAGTGGTGATAATAGAGGGCTTGATTGGATAGGTCTTGCTATGTCCCAACTCGAATCAGTGGCAGACCTTGATGAAGAATTAAAAGAATACCATGAAGAAGTCGCTAATCAATTTTATCTTCTTGAAGAAACAGCTGGTAAATTAAATACATACCGTGACCAACTTGAATTTGATCCTGCACGTTTAGATTTTGTTGAAGAGCGTTTAAATGAAATACAGGTTCTAAAAAGAAAATATGGTGAATCTGTAGGGGATATCCTTGAATATGCAGCCTTGATTGAAGATGAAGTGGATGAGCTTATGAATCGAGAAGATCGTGTGCAGGAGCTTGAGGCCAACTTGAAAGGTATGAAGGCAGATCTTACAGTAGAAGCTAAAAACCTGACAGGGCTTCGTAAAAAGGTAGCTTTCGTTCTCGTGGATTCGATTCATCATGAGCTTAGAGATTTGTATATGGAAAAAACGGAATTTGCCATCCATTTTAATGAAAATTTGACTAAAAAAGAGATGTTTCATTTTTCTGGAGTTGACGATATTGATTTTATGATTTCCACTAATCCCGGAGAGCCATTAAAACAACTTTCTAAAACAGCATCAGGCGGTGAATTATCGAGAATCATGCTTGCGTTAAAATCGATTTTCTCAAAACACCAGGGAATTACCTCAATCATTTTTGATGAGGTGGATACTGGTGTAAGTGGCAGGGTAGCTCAGGCAATGGCAGAGAAAATCCAACGCCTTTCTGCTGGTTCGCAAGTTCTCGTGATAACACATCTTCCACAGGTAGCTGCTATGGCAGATCATCATCTTTACATTTCGAAAGAAGAAACCGGAGAAGGTCGTACGAAGACAAGTGTTGGAAATTTAACAACTGAAGAACAAATTGAAGAACTTGGAAGAATGATATCAGGTGCTGAGATGACTGAACTTACGAAAAAACACGCTCAAGAATTACTCTTACAAGCAAACCAAATTAAATCATGATTTGAAATGCTATCCAACTGTGGGTAGCATTTTCATTTTTGCAGGTTATAATAACGGCCTGTGAAGGCAAAATTATAGATACAGCCATGTTGGAGGTGTGGGCAAGAGCGAGGAGAGTGAAAGATTGAAGACAGATATATTTCGTAAATTGTTAGGCGTAGTTCTCCTTGGTTTTCTAATTGCACTGGGGTTTTCAAAACCAGTACAATTATTTTTATCGATTCCAGATGAGATCGTTATGTTTGAAGGAGATCAGACCACTATCTCATCTGTTAAACCTGCTGTGGTATCGGTTGCGAGTTCTGACATCGTAAATGTTGATCAGTCGGAAAACGTTGTAACAATCAATGGAGAAAGCAGCGGTTCGGATATACTTGACTTAACAGTAGGAGATCTCCCAGTTAAAAAGGTGGATGTGAAAGTTCTTCCTGACTTTAAAGTTATCCCGGGTGGTCAATCAATCGGTGTAAAGCTTAACACGCGAGGTGTTTTAGTTGTAGGTCATCACCTGATTCATACGAATCAAGGAGATCGATCACCAGGAGAAATAGCTGATATTCAAGTTGGAGATATTATAACGAAAATTAATGGACAGTCTGTACAGAAAATGAGTGACATAGGGTCAATCGTAAAGAAAGCTGGTAGTGATGGTAATGCGCTTGAAGTAACAATCGTGAGAGAAAACAAGGAATTAAGTAAAAAATTAGTTCCTGTTAAAGATAAGCAGAACGCAGCGTATCGAATTGGTTTGTATATCCGTGATTCTGCAGCAGGTGTGGGCACACTCACTTTTTATCATCCCAATACTAAAAAGTATGGAGCATTAGGGCATGTGATATCCGATATGGATACAAAAAAACCAATTGTCGTACATCATGGAGAGATCTATCCTTCTTCCGTTACGTCAATTGAAAAAGGTACCAATGGTCACCCCGGAGAAAAACTGGCGAGATTTTCAAAAACAGAACAAAAACTGGGGACGATCACGCGTAATAGTCCGTTTGGCATATTTGGTGAAATGAATATCGAATTAAAAAAGGGTATGTATGATAAGCCGATGCCAATTGCTCTTTCACATCAGGTGAAAGAAGGACCAGCGAAGATTCTAACAGTTGTAAAAGGTAGTGAAGTAAAAGCGTATGACGTTGAAGTTGTAAGTTCGATTCCGCAAAAATTTCCTGCTACAAAGGGAATGGTAATCAAAGTAACCGATCCTGAACTGCTAAAAGAAACTGGCGGCATTGTTCAGGGAATGAGCGGAAGTCCAATCATTCAAAACGGTAAAGTGATAGGGGCAGTTACTCACGTTTTTGTAAATGATTCCACGTCCGGTTATGGTGTTCACATCGAATGGATGCTTGAGGAAGCCGGGATTAACATTTATCAAAAGGGTCAAAATGAAAAGCGAACAGCGAGCTGAAAAAAAAGCTCTCTGTTCGCTTTCTTTCATATTCTAACCGTGATATACTGTGGAAGAAGAAAATTCGACAAAATTGAAAGAGTATTCTGAAATTGTTGAAAAGGAAAGTAAACTGATGAAATAAAGAGATATATGATGAAATAATATCGTTTATAAAAGTTTTTAGAAAACTTTAGAGGAAAATTACTAATCCCGTTGAATGTCTATACTACCGTAATCAAACTTGTGGAAGGAGAGACGGAACCGTGCAAAAAATAAAAGTATGTCTTGCTGATGATAACCGCGAATTAGTTAATTTAATTGAGGAATATATGTCACGACAGGAGGATATGGAGGTAGTTGGAACTGCTTCAAATGGTCAGGAATGCTTGGAAGTGCTAGAAGATGAAAAACCTGATGTTCTCGTACTCGATATTATTATGCCTCACCTCGATGGTCTTGCTGTTCTTGAACGTTTAAGAGAAATGAACTATACGTGCAGCGTAATTATGCTCACTGCATTTGGGCAAGAAGATGTTACTAAGAAAGCGGTTGACCTTGGGGCTTCTTACTTTATTCTTAAACCATTTGACATGGATAACCTTGCAAGTCACGTCAGGCAGGTAAGTGGAAAGAAAACCACATTTACTTCAAGCAGTGGAGGGTACAAACGCCAGCCACGCGAAAACAGACCAAGGAATCTAGATGCAAGCATTACAAGCATTATTCATGAAATTGGTGTGCCTGCCCATATTAAAGGATACATGTACTTAAGGGAAGCGATTACAATGGTTTACAATGACATCGAACTGCTTGGGTCGATTACAAAAGTTCTTTATCCTGATATTGCTAAGAAGTTTAACACAACATCATCACGAGTGGAGCGAGCGATTCGTCATGCGATCGAAGTTGCGTGGAGCAGAGGTAATGTGGAATCCATCTCTAATTTGTTTGGTTATACGGTGAGCATGTCTAAAGCAAAACCAACAAATTCAGAGTTCATCGCCATGGTTGCCGACAAGCTTCGGATTGAACACAACTCGGATAATTATTCTCATAGCAGGTAATTAGCACTATTACTTAACTTAAAAAACAAAGCCCCAACTTGCGGGCTTTGTTTTTTTAGCGTTTTTTTGAAGAAAATCGTTCCTGCACTTTGTGGCGTTTCCGATCACGATAGAAGATAAATCCGCCAACAAATGAAAGACCCAGGATAAGAAAGATGAGGCCAAGTATAAATTGAACAATGAGAGAGGTAAATGGAGGGTTTAATACGCCGAACAAAACATCTCTCATTAATTTAATGCCAATCACACCGAATATACCGGGGATCAAAACAATAAGCAAAGCGATTAAACGCATTGGTGGTGCACCCTTTCTACACATATCACTATAATCATTGTAGCGGAGTAACATTGTTATGTCTATGTATGCGATAAGGGGTCTTTAACAGAAAAAAATACCGTGCATGATTTGTCAAAATAACAAAAGACATGTATGATTAGTATGAAATATATTGCATGTATGGAATGCAGGTGATGAATAGTTGCGTAAGTGTATGATTGTAGGTGCTGGTAAAGGTGGTCAGGCGCTTCTCAATATACTAAGAGAAACAGAGATGATGGAAGTAATAGCAATTGCTGACTGTGATATGAAGGCGCCGGGCATTACTGTCGCCCGTGAAGCCGGAATTGCCGTTTATTCTGATTGGAAAGAACCGTTAGATCTTTATGAAATCGATGTCATTATTGAAGCTACTGGAATTGAAGCGGTATTTGAAGAAGTTAGAGATAAGCGAGAGAAACACACTGTCTTAATTCCTGGATCTGTAGCTAATATTGTGCTTAATTTAATTGAAGAAAAAGAAGTATTAATTGATACATTACAGCATCAGTCAAAGCAGCAGGAGATCATTCTAGATTCTACTCATGACGGTATGATTGCTATAAATGTAGATGAGAAAGTAACGCTTTTTAACCGAAGTGCTGAAAGAATCACAGGGATTAGTAAAGAAGATGCAACCGGTAAATTAATTGATTCGCTTATGGCGTCCAGTAAATTACCGAGAGTTCTTGCCTCAGGAGAGCCGGAAGTCAATCAAAAACAGCTTCTGCCAAACGGTAAAAGAATTGTTACAACCAGAATACCCATGTTTGACGATGAAAGAAAGCGCATTGGAGCACTGGCTGTTTTCAAGGATATGACGGCAATTGAAGAAATGGCTCAAGAAGTGACCAACTTGAAAAGTGTTCAGTCGATGCTTGAAGCGATTATCCAATCTTCAGATGAAGCTATATCTGTTGTAGACGAAGATGGAAAAGGGTTGATGATTAACCCTGCTTATACAAGACTTACGGGACTTGACAAAAATCAGGTGATTGGAAAACCGGCGAGTACGGATATTTCTGAGGGGGAAAGCATGCACATGCGTGTACTTCGAACACGGAAGCCTGTTCGAGGGGTGCAAATGAAAGTAGGTCCCAAAAAGCGCGAAGTTGTTGTGAATGTTTCCCCTGTAATAGTTGATGGGCGATTAAAAGGAAGCGTTGGAGTGATTCACGATATCTCTGAGCTGCACTCACTTAACAATCAACTTCAACGAGCTAGACAAATCATTCGAACGCTGGAAGCAAAGTATTCATTCGAGGATATTATCGGCGATTCAGAAGAGATGACATTTTCGATTCAACAGGCTAAGTTAGCTGCTTCGACCCCCGCTACAGTCTTACTGCGTGGAGAATCAGGGACAGGGAAAGAATTATTTGCCCACGCGATACATAATGCGAGTGACAGGAAGTACAAAAAGTTCGTTAGAGTGAATTGTGCAGCAATATCTGAGTCGCTATTTGAAAGTGAACTGTTTGGGTATGAAGACGGAGCATTTTCAGGTGCGAGGCAGGGTGGTAAGCGAGGGCTTTTTGAAGAAGCAAATGGCGGAAGCATCTTTTTAGATGAAATAGGCGAAGTATCTCTTGGAACACAGGCGAAATTACTTCGCGTTCTTCAGGAACGCGAAATTGTCCGCGTGGGCGGGGCAAAACCTATTTCGATCAACGTTAGGATTATCGCAGCAACAAACGCGAAGCTTGAAAAAAGAATAATAGATGGTTCATTTAGGGAAGATTTATACTATCGATTAAATCGTCTTCCCATCCAAATCACTCCTTTAAGGCAGCGAAAAGAAGATATTGCTGCACTTGCGAAGCATTTGCTTGCGAAAATTAATCAAGATTATGGAAGGAACGTTGAGGGAATTACCCCTGCTGCGGTTGATTACTTCAAACAGTATGATTGGCCAGGAAACGTAAGAGAATTTGAAAACGTCCTTGGAAGAATCGTTATCCATATGGATCCTGCGGAAACTTTAATTGATCTTCATCATCTCCCTTCTCTTTTGAGTGAAAATAAGGATAAAGAATTGCTTTCTGTTGAACGTACACCTGAGATGACGCTGTCTCAACTTGTGGATGAATTTGAAAGAAAGACGATCATTCATACACTTGAACTTTACGAAGGAAATAAAACGGCAACAGCTAGAGCGTTAGGAGTGTCGCTCAGAAATCTTTATTATAAAATGGAGAAGCACGGAATTGAAAAATCCAGCATGCAATAGTTTGCATGGTTTGCAGACATTTGCATATTTAAAGTGGACACAACTGCCTTGTAGCGGCGTTTTGAAGTTGGCACGGATCTTGCATATTAGACTTGTGGCGTATTAGGAGGGACATCAATGAATTTAGATCAGCTATTGAATAACGCATCCCATCAATCGAATAAAATTGTTGCACTAGCTGCGGCTGCTGATCCGGAAGTGGTTGAAGCAGTGAAACTAGCAGTAGAGAAGAACCTTGCTTCCTTCATCCTATATGGAGACCAAAAAGTAATTAATGAAATGCTTACTATGCATCAAATTACTCCATCTGAAACTGTTCGGGTTATTCATGCTTCATCTGATCAAGAAGCCTCAAAGGCAGCTGTAACCGCTGTCAGTTGTGGTGAAGCAGATGTACTGATGAAGGGAATGGTTTCGACTTCCGTTATTTTAAAAGAAGTTTTAAATAAAGATTATGGACTTCGTAAAGGGAAGGTCCTATCTCACGTTGCGGCATTTGATGTACCAGGGTATGAACGTCTAATCTTTGTAACGGATTCTGGTATGAATATTGAACCTGACCTTTCTCAAAAAATAGAAATTACCAAAAACGCTGTAGGCGTTGCTTTAACAGTTGGTATAACGATTCCGAAAGTTGCAGCACTAGCTGCAGTTGAGGTAGTAAATCCTGCCATGCAGGCAACGCTTGATGCAGCAGCGCTCACTCAGATGAATGCCCGAGGGCAAATTACTGACTGTATCATTGATGGTCCGCTTGCGCTTGATAATGCAATTTCATCGGAAGCGGCAGAACACAAAGGGATCAAAAGTCACGTCGCTGGAAATGCAGATATCTTACTTGTCCCTTCGATTGAAGTTGGAAACGCTCTTTACAAATCACTAGTTTATTTTGCAAATGCAAGAGTCGGGGGCGTTATCGCGGGTGCAAAAGCACCTATCGTTTTAACTTCAAGAGCTGATAGTGCACAAAGCAAGGTATATAGTATCGCGCTAGCTGTAAATTCAACAAGATAATTTAGAGGAAAATCAGAAAGGGAGATTACAATGGAACTTTTTACTTATATGGAGAAATATGATTATGAACAAGTAGTCGTTTGTCAGGATAAAGCTTCAGGACTAAAAGCAATTATCGCTATTCATGATACAACACTTGGGCCTGCTCTTGGCGGAACAAGAATGTGGACATATGCTTCAGAAGAAGCAGCTTTTGAAGATGCGCTTCGTCTAGCAAAAGGGATGACATATAAAAATGCGGCAGCTGGACTAAACCTTGGTGGTGGTAAAACGGTTATAATTGGGGATCCTAGGAAAGATAAAAATGAAGCGATGTTCCGGGCGTTCGGTCGTTTTATCCAGGGCCTAAACGGCCGCTATATAACGGCTGAAGACGTAGGTACAACTGTTCATGACATGGATACTATTCATGAAGAAACAGAATTTGTAACAGGTATTTCTCCAGCATTCGGTTCATCTGGTAATCCGTCTCCTGTGACTGCCTACGGCGTTTATGTGGGAATGAAAGCTGCTGCTAATGAAGCATTCGGAACAGATTCATTAGAAGGTAAGACAGTTGCCGTTCAAGGTGTAGGAAACGTCGCCTATAACCTATGTAAGCATCTACACGAAGAGGGCGCTTCCCTGGTTGTTACAGATATTAATAAAGAATCTGTTGATCGTGCCGTAGCAGATTTCGGTGCAAAAGCTGTTGATCCTGATGACATTTACGAGGTAGATTGTGATATTTTCGCACCATGTGCGCTTGGTGCCATTATCAACGATGAAACGATTGGGAAGATCAAGGCTAAGGTGATTGCAGGAGCTGCTAATAACCAGCTTCGTGAAACAACTCATGGTGATCAGATTCATGAGATGGGCATTGTATATGCGCCTGACTATGTTATCAATGCAGGTGGCGTAATTAACGTAGCTGATGAGCTTTATGGCTATAACCGCGATCGTGCAATGAAGCGTGTTGAAGGAATCTATGACAACATCGCTAAAGTTATTGAAATCTCTAAACGGGATGGAATTCCTACTTATGCGGCTGCAGATCGTCTTGCTGAAGAAAGAATTGAACAGATGAAACAATCAAGAAGCCAATTCTTGATAAACTCTCAGCATATTCTAGGGCATCGCAGATAAACGGAGGGTTTAGAAAGTGATAGAAAAAGAATTTCGATTGCTAGTTATCAATCCAGGATCAACATCAACGAAGATAGGGATTTTTGATAATGAACGTGCTGTTTTTGAGAAAACATTGAGGCACGATACGGATGAAATTAATCAATTCAAATCCATTATTGATCAGTATGAATTTAGGAAGAACACAATCCTTGAAGCGCTTGATGAAGAAGCGATTAATATTTCAAAGCTTAATGCCGTTGTTGGTCGCGGTGGCTTATTGAGACCGATCGAGGGTGGCACCTATTCCGTTAACGAGAAAATGCTTGAAGATTTGCGAAACGGTTTCTCTGGTGAACATGCTTCAAATCTAGGCGGTATCATCGCATTCGAAATCGCAGAGCAGCTGAATATTCCTTCGTTTATAGTGGATCCGGTTGTGGTGGATGAACTTCAGGATGTGGCACGCCTCTCAGGCGTTCCACAGATTGAACGAAAAAGTATTTTTCATGCCCTAAATCAGAAAGCAGTTGCAAGGAGAGTGGCAGCCCAGCTTGACAGCAAATATGAGGATTTGAATTTGATTGTGACCCACATGGGTGGCGGGATAACAGTTGGCGCACATAAGAATGGAAAAGTTATTGACGTGAACAATGGATTGCATGGAGAAGGACCATTTTCACCTGAACGTGCAGGTACGGTTCCTGTTGGCGATCTTGTTTCCATGTGCTTTTCTGGTGAGTATTATGCAGAGGAAATCATGAAGAAGCTTGTGGGACAAGCTGGCTTTGTTGGCTACCTTGGTACCAACGATGCAGTAAAAGTAGAGAAGCGAATAAGTGAAGGCGACGAGAAAGCAAAGCTAGTATTCGATGCGATGGCCTACCAGGTTGCAAAAGAAATCGGTGCAGCAAGTACGGTTCTTTCAGGAGAAGTTGATGCGATTGTTCTTACAGGCGGTATGGCTTACGGAAAACAGTTTGTCTCTCAAATTACAGACAAGATTAAATGGATCGCTGATGTGATTGTTCATCCCGGTGAAAACGAGCTCCAAGCTCTTGCTGAAGGCGGATTGCGCGTATTAAGAGAAGAAGAAGGTGCCAAAATCTATCCTGTCTCATCGGTTGAATCGATGGTGTTATAAAGAGAGCTTTCATCTGAGGGGCATCCGCCTCAAACGGTTAATTGAACCAATCAGACGGTTAGCGGCAATGAATCCTCACTCAAGCCTCTAGATTGAATTTCGAATTTGGGTGCGCGGTTCCTGCCCGACGGTTTAGATAATACGTTTCAAAGGAGAATTGAAATGGCTGAAGAATATGATCTTGTCATTATGGGCGGAGGAACAGGTGGCTATGTTGCTGCAATTCGCGCCTCGCAGCTCGGGTTGAAAACGGCAATTGTAGAGAAGCGGGAGCTTGGAGGAACCTGTCTCCACCGCGGATGTATTCCAAGTAAAGCACTGCTTCGCAGTGCTGAAGTTTTTGCAACTGCAAAAGATGGTGAGAAATTTGGTGTGATGGCGAAAGAAGTAGCACTTGATTTCAAAAAAGTACAGGAACGGAAACAGGGGATCGTTGATCAACTTCATAACGGTGTCAAGCATCTTATGAAGCAGGGTAAGATTGATGTATACGAAGGATTTGGAAGAATTCTCGGCCCATCGATTTTCTCCCCAATGCCCGGTACTGTTTCAGTAGAAATGAACAACGGGGAAGAAAACCCAATGCTAATCCCTAAAAATGTGATTGTTGCGACAGGCTCTAAGCCAAGAACCCTTCCAGGGCTAGAGGTGGATGGAGAATTTGTGATGACTTCTGATGAAGCGCTTCAAATGGAAATTCTCCCATCATCGATCATCATTGTAGGTGGAGGGGTTATCGGAATTGAGTGGGCATCAATGCTTGTTGATTTTGGAGTTGATGTTACCGTGCTTGAATATGCAGATCGCATCGTTCCGACAGAAGATCATGACATTTCTAAAGAAGCACATAAGTTAATGAAGAAAAAAGGAATCAAGCTTTTCACCGGAGCAAAAGTAATAGGTGAATCCCTTGAGAAAGGTGAAGGTGTCACCGTTCAAGCAGAGCACGAGGGGGAAACCAAAACCTTTACTGCAGACAAAATACTTGTATCTGTTGGTCGAGAAGCTAATGTGCAAAATATTGGTCTCGAAAACACGACAATTGAAGTTGAAAATGGCGTGATTCACACAAACGAATTCTACCAAACGAAAGAATCTCATATCTACGCGATTGGTGATGTAATCGGTGGAATGCAGCTTGCCCATGTAGCATCACACGAAGGTATTACAGCAGTTGAGCATCTAGCAGATCAAAATCCAGAGCCGATCGACTATACAATGGTATCGAGCTGCATCTACAGTAGTCCAGAAATGGCAAGTGTAGGACTAACAGAAGAGGATGCGAAAGCTCAAGGCCATAATGTGAAAGTTGGTAAGTTTCCTTTTAAGGCAATCGGAAAAGCGCTTGTATTTGGTGAATCTGATGGTTTTGTAAAGCTTGTCGCTGATGCAGATAATGAGGATTTGCTTGGTGTACATATGATAGGACCTCACGTGACAGATATGATTTCTGAAGCAGGGCTGGCTAAGGTTCTTGATGCTACTGCATGGGAAGTGGCTCATACCATTCATCCTCATCCGACGCTATCTGAAGCGATAGGGGAAGCGGCACTCGCAGTAGAAGGAAAGGCAATTCATTCTTAATACAGGTTCATTTAAGGAGGTAAACACTATGGCTGAAAAACGTCATGAAGCACTCGGATTATCCGACGAGCGTGTGCTAGAGATGTTCGAAACAATGTTAATGGCTCGTAAAATTGATGAGCGTATGTGGCTTTTAAACCGTGCCGGTAAAATTCCATTCGTTATTTCCTGTCAGGGTCAGGAAGCAGCTCAGGTTGGTTCTGCATTTGCGATGGATCCCGAAAAAGATTTTGTCGCGCCTTACTATCGTGATATGGGCGTTGTATTATCGTTTGGAATGACGGCTCGTGACCTTATGCTTTCAGGGTTTGCAAAAGCGGAAGACCCTAATTCAGCAGGACGTCAAATGCCGGGTCACTTTGGTCAAAAGAAAAACAATATCATTACGGGATCTTCACCAGTAACGACACAGGTTCCTCATGCGGTCGGATTTGCTCTTGCTGGTCGTATGGAAGGAAAGGATCTTGTAGCATTCTGTTCGTTTGGAGAAGGTTCTTCTAATCAGGGTGATTTCCATGAAGCCGCAAATTTTGCTGGTGTTCATAAGCTACCTGTACTTTTTGTTTGTGAAAATAACAAGTATGCGATCTCAGTTCCAGTTTCAAAACAGCTAGCGTGTGAAAAAGTGTCTGATCGTGCTATTGGCTACGGAATGCCGGGTGTGACGGTTGATGGAAATGATCCTCTTGCTGTGTATGAAGCAGCTAAGGAAGCAGTTGAGAGAGGCCGTCGTGGCGAAGGTCCAACCCTAATCGAGACTGTGTCTTATCGCTTAACTCCTCACTCAAGTGATGACGATGATCGTGCTTATCGCACACGTGAAGAAGTTGAGGAAGCGAAGAAGAAAGATGCTATTATTACATTTGCTGCTTATCTTAAAGAAGTAGGCGTTCTTACAGAAGACATTGAAAAAGAAATTCATGACCGTGTTCAAAAAGAAGTCGATGAAGCAACAGAATACGCAGAAAATGCGGATTATGCACCTGCTGAAGATGCAATGAAGCATGTATACGGAGAGTAAGGGGGAACCAATATGCCAGTTATTTCATATATTCAAGCGATAACACAGGCCCTCAGGGAAGAAATGCAGCGTGACGAGAAAGTCTTTGTCCTAGGCGAAGATGTTGGCGTTCGCGGGGGTGTTTTCCGAGCGACTGATGGTCTTTATGATGAGTTTGGAGAGCAGCGTGTTATTGACACACCACTTGCTGAATCTGCAATTGCAGGTGTTGGAATTGGCGCTGCTATGTACGGAATGAGACCTGTAGCTGAGATGCAGTTTGCTGACTTCATTATGCCTGCTGTTAACCAGATTGTTTCAGAAGCAGCTAAGATTCGCTATCGATCAAATAATGATTGGAATTGCCCGATTACAATTCGCGCTCCTTATGGTGGCGGTGTTCATGGTGCGCTTTATCATTCACAGTCTGTGGAAGCATTGTTTGCTAATGTCCCCGGTTTGAAAATTGTAATGCCTTCCACACCTTACGATGCAAAAGGGCTTCTTAAGGCGGCGATTCGAGACAATGATCCCGTACTATTTTTTGAGCATAAGCGTGCTTATCGCTTGATCAAAGGACAGGTACCGGAAGAGGAATATACACTTCCAATTGGAAAGGCTGATGTGAAACGTGAAGGTGACGACATTACGGTCATTACCTATGGCCTAAGCGTACATTTTGCCCTTCAGGCTGCAGAAAAACTTGAGAAAGATGGTATTTCTGCTCATATACTTGATCTTCGTACAGTATATCCGCTTGATCGAGAGGCCATTGTTGAAGCTGCTAAAAAGACAGGAAAAGTTCTTCTTGTAACAGAGGATAATAAAGAAGGAAGTATTATTAGCGAAGTATCAGCTATTATTGCAGAAGAGTGTCTATTTGACCTTGATGCACCAATTCAGCGTCTTGCTGGCCCGGATGTGCCCGCAATGCCGTATTCGCCTCCTATGGAAAAGTATTTCATGCTTAATCCTGACAAAGTGGAGAAAGCGATGCGTGAACTAGCAGAATTCTAAAGAACGAATTGCGAGAAAAGGAGGTTTTATTGTGGGAGTTGAAAAAATACTGATGCCTCAGCTTGGGGAGAGTGTCACCGAAGGTACAATCGAAAAATGGCTTGTAGAAGTCGGCGATACTGTCAATAAATATGACCCTATTGCGGAGGTTAATACAGATAAAGTCAATGCGGAGGTTCCTTCTTCGTATACTGGCGTTATTAAAGAGCTTGTCGCTGGAGAAGGCGATACAATCGAAGTTGGTGAGCTAGTATGCTATATCGATGTCGAGGGTGGAGCGGCCGTAGAAGAAAAGCAAGAAGAGTCTACTGGCCAGAAGGCAATCGAAAACATTTCTGAAGAGAAAAAGGAACAGGACGAGGAGCAGCCGATGAAGCGTCGCTACTCACCAGCTGTTCTGCGCCTTGCTCAGGAAAATGATATCGACCTTGAACAGGTTAGCGGATCTGGTAAGGGTGGACGCATTACGCGTAAAGATATCCAGAAAGTTATCGATTCTGGAGAGATTCCTGAACCTAAAGCAGAGCAAAAAGAACCGGAACCGAAACAGGAGAAAGCAGAGGCTCCTAAATCTCCAGATCCAAAAGGGTCGGAAGTTCCTGTTGCTGAAGGCGATATTGAAATTCCTGTAACAGGTGTGCGACGTGCTATTGCGAATAACATGCTTCGCAGCAAACATGAAGCGCCACATGCGTGGACAATGGTAGAGGTTGATGTAACAAATCTAGTTGAGTACCGTAACGGTATTAAAGATGATTTTAAGAAGAAGGAGGGCTATGGCCTAACATTCTTCGCATTTTTTGTAAAAGCTGTTGTTGAAGCTCTAAAAGAATTCCCACAAATGAATTCGATGTGGGCTGGTGACAAAATCGTTCAGAAAAAAGATATCAACATATCAATAGCAGTTGGAACTGACGAGTCTCTTTTCGTTCCAGTGATCAAAAATGCTGACGAAAAATCAATCAAAGGCATTGCTCGTGAAGTGAAAGAGCTTGCTCAAAGAGCAAAAACAGGCAAATTAAAAGGAGAAGAAATGCAGGGTGGAACGTTTACGGTGAACAATACCGGATCGTTTGGTTCAGTGCAGTCGATGGGGATTATTAATTATCCTCAAGCCGCTATTCTCCAGGTTGAAAGTATTGTGAAACGTCCAGTCGTGATGAACAATGGCATGATTGCCGTTCGAGATATGGTTAACCTTTGCCTTTCACTCGATCATCGTGTTCTTGATGGTATGATCTGTGGGAAGTTCCTAGCTCGAGTTAAAGAAAATCTTGAAACCATTTCGAAAGAAAACACATCTATCTATTGAATTAAATCTTCAAGATTTACTTTATTAGACCGTTCCGCTTGCGGGACGGTTTTTAGAATCGATCTGATGCTATTTCTTACTCACAGAGCCGTAAATGAGCTGAATGTCAACACTGTTTATAAACAGAACAAAAACAATAGAAGGCTTTCTTGGAAATTATCGGGGATTCGCGATACAATATAACGTAAGGTGTCACGAAATAAGGGAGGAATATAAGAATGTCAATGGACTTTAATTTATTTATGAATGACGTCGTAGCTACAGCACGTGAAGAGATAAAAGCAGCTGGCTATGAAGAGCTTACAACACCAGAAGCGGTGGAAGAGGTTGTTACTGGGAAAGGTACAACGCTTGTTATGGTTAACTCTGTATGTGGTTGTGCAGGAGGAGTAGCTCGTCCAGCAGCAAGAATGGCTATTGCAAACGAGAAAACGCCTGATAAACTTGTAACCGTTTTTGCAGGACAGGATAAAGAAGCAACGGCGAAAGCACGTTCTTATTTCGCTGGATTTGCACCGTCATCTCCTTCTTTTGCACTATTAAAAGATGGCAATATTATTAATATGGTTGAACGTCATGAAATTGAGGGCAGTGACCCAGAAGAAGTATCCGGCATGCTTCAATATCTATTTAATAAATATTGCTAAAATCACTGCGCCAGGCTATTATAAACTGTACCCTATAGATTAGACACTTTGAAAAAAGGTCTTTCTATAGGGTGCTTTTTTTTTGCAGTTAGCTTCAAACGTAAAAATAACTGAATAATAACAAAATATAAACTTTAATAGATATGCAAGAAACATGTATAAAGATATAGATAATTTCAAACTTGTCTGTTATAGTTTTATTTATTCGTTAAAATGAATTATTATACATTTCGTACAGGGGGATTAAAAATGAAAAAGAATTGGTTAGTCATAATGGTTGGACTATTATTAGCCGTGCTTGTAGCTTGTGGTTCTACAAATGAGAGTAATGATTCAGGTGGAGAAGCTGGTGAGAGCGAATCTGAAAAAACGCTTGTTATGGGAACATCTGCAGATTACCCACCATTTGAATATATCGATTCTGCTAAAGGTGAAGACATTATCGGTTTTGATGTGGACATTGCGAACTACATTGCTGAAGAACTTGGCTATAACGTTGAAATTAAAGATATGGATTTTAGTGGACTAATTACGGCACTAAGCAGTGAGCGAGTTGATTTTGTTCTTGCGGGAATGACACCTACTGAAGAACGGAAGGAGAACGTTGACTTTTCAGAAATCTACTATACAGCAAATCATATGATTGTTTCGAAAGCGGATAGTAATATTTCAGCACCTGAGGATTTAGAAGGAACAAAAGTTGGTGTTCAACTCGGTTCAATCCAAGAAGACAAAGCGAATGAAATAAAAGAAGGCGGAGTCGATATGGAAGTTATCACACTCAATCGTATACCAGAACTCATTCAAGAGCTGAAATCAGGACGTTATGATGCTATTATCATCGAAGACACCGTTGCAAATGGATACCTGGAAAGCAATGAAGATTTAGCGGGCGAGAAACTTCCTAACACTGAAGAAGCTGGATCGGCAGTCGCATTTCCGAAAGACAGTGAACTGACAGAAGAGTTTAATACGGTTATTAAAGAAATGAAGGAAAATGGAAAAATGGACGAGCTCATTGAAAAATGGTTCGGCCAGGACACCGTAGAATAACACTTCAAGAGAAGAAAGGATGAAAGGGCATGAATTTGGACTTCACCCAGTTCGTGCCTAATATTCCCTACATCCTGCAAGGAATATTGGTCACGTTAAAATTTGTTAGTGTATCAGCAATCGTAGGATTTGTGCTCGGAACAATTCTCGCACTATTTAAAATAGGTAGAGTTCGCTTCCTAAGCTGGATAGCTGATGCGTATACGTCAGTCTTTCGTGGAACCCCGCTTATTTTACAGCTTTTATTATTTTATCATGCGACACCGCAGCTGACTGGATATGACATCAGTGCTTTTGAGGCAGGCGTACTTTCTTTTGGATTGAATTCCGCTGCTTATATTTCAGAAATCATTCGCGCAGGAATTCGTGCAGTGGACTCTGGACAAAATGAAGCAGCGGCAGCCCTAGGAATCCCTTACAGGCCAATGATGCGAGACATCATTTTACCTCAGGCGATGAAAAACATCCTACCTGCATTAATGAATGAATTTATTACACTCACGAAGGAATCGGCGATTGTATCAGTGATCGGGGTATTTGACATTATGCGCCGAAGTCAGATTGTTGCTGCAGAGAAGTTTAAATATTTTGAGCCGCTTTTAATAGCCGGGATCATTTATTATTTACTAGTGATGGTTTTAACACTAGTTGGTAAGCTTGTAGAAAGGAGGATGAGCCGCAGTGATTAAGGTAGAAAACCTCCAAAAGAAATTTGGGAATCTTGAAGTGCTAAGCGATATATCAACTTCCATTCATAAAGGAGATGTTGTAGCGGTTATTGGTCCTTCAGGGTCTGGAAAGTCGACACTACTTCGCTGCATGAATAGATTAGAAGATGCGACAGCTGGATCCATTTGGATAGATGATCAAAAACTAACTGACTCGCAAACAAACATTATGGAATTGAGACAGAAAATCGGTATGGTCTTTCAACATTTCCATCTTTTCCCTCATAAAACAGTTTTAGAGAATCTCATTTATGCCCCGATGAAAGTGAAAGGGATCAGTCGTAAAGACGCTGAAGAAAAAGCACATCAATTGTTAGAGCAGGTTGGATTATCCGTAAAGGCGAAAGAATATCCTAAGCGATTATCCGGGGGGCAAAAACAGCGGGTGGCGATTGCGCGAGCTCTTGCAATGGAACCGAAATATATGTTGTTTGATGAACCCACCTCGGCTCTAGATCCTGAAATGGTTAAAGAAGTTCTTGATGTCATGAAAAGTCTAGGTGAAACCGGGATGACGATGGTAATTGTGACACATGAAATGGCGTTTGCAAGAGAGGCAGCAGATCGAATTTTATTTCTTGATGGTGGAAGGCTAGTAGAAGAAGGCAGGCCATCAGAATTCTTCGATCGTCCTAAAACCGAACGAGCAAGAACATTTCTCGAAAAGGTATTGTGAGAGAGCGAACCAGCGCGTTCGCTCTTTTTTTTATAAATGTGACCATGAAAGCGTTATATTCAAAAAAGAAGTCTGTTCAACAGGGCGAAAATGGTTTAAACTCTGTTAATTGAAGGATATTATGGAAGTAACTCCAGTTGGAAGGAAGTATGGTAGTGAAAGTGAAAATTGGTTATCGAACGCTAAAAACCGCAATAGGAACCGGGGTAGCAATCACAATTGCACAGCTATTTTCCCTTGAAAATTACGTTTCGGCTGGAATTTTAACGATACTATGTATCAAACCTACTACAAAAAGGTCATTTCGAAGCTCCTGGGAGAGGTTTATAGCTTGTATACTAGGGATTGTTTTTAGTGCTGCTTTCTTTGAGGGTATCGGTTATACCCCTTTGAGTATTTCTTTATTACTGCTCTTCTTTATCCCGTCTGTTGTAGCTATTAAAGCAACTGAAGGTGTTATTACGAGTTCAGTCATTATATTACACATCTATAATTTTAATACGGTCAGTTGGGATATTGTTTGGAATGAGGTAGCGATAATTGTCATCGGAATAGGAGTTGCGCTGCTCTTTAATTTATATATGCCTAATCTTGAAAAAGATCTGAAACAAATAAGGAAGCAAATAGAAGAAAAGTTTTCGATTATTTTGATGGAGTATGCCGTTTATCTTCGTGAAGGAGAAAGTAATTGGGATGGAAAAGAAATCATCGAAGTGGGGGACCTCCTTCAGAACGCGAAGAGCATTGCATTAAAGGATATTGAAAATCACATGCTTCGTGACGACGACAAATATTATGTCTATTTCAAAATGAGAGAAAAGCAATTTGCGATTCTTGAGAGGGTTCTTCCAATCATCTCTTCGCTTGATCAGACGTACATTCACGGCAAGACGATAGCTGAATTTATGGAGAAACTAAGTGACTCCGTTAAACCGCAAAATACGGCAAACGTATTTCTAGATGAGCTGCTTGCTATGAGGGAAGAATTTCGCAATTCACCTCTCCCAGCAGATAGAGCTGAATTTGAGACGAGATCAGCTCTCCTCTATTTCTTAAACGAAATCGAACAGTATTTACTACTGAAACGCTATTTCAAACCAGGTGCTTTTTCAAAATCTGAATGATATTTTTGAACGGATGCATGCTAAATAGAAAAAGGAGTGAACAAAGATGGT
The DNA here is from genome assembly GCF_039851965.1 of Pseudalkalibacillus hwajinpoensis. Taxonomy (NCBI): domain Bacteria; kingdom Bacillati; phylum Bacillota; class Bacilli; order Caryophanales; family Guptibacillaceae; genus Guptibacillus; species Guptibacillus hwajinpoensis. The sequence continues at coordinate 3,795,956 of NZ_CP156674.1, forward strand.
TCAACTCTTCTTCTCTATGTTCCTCGCTGCATCCGTTCTTTTTCCATTTGGAGATAAGCCGATCCCGGGTGATCCCTTTATTATTGTTAACAAAGAATCGAATGAGCTCGCTTATCTGAATGAAAATGAAATCGTAAAAGTGATTCCTGTAGCAACAGGACGCAGCTCAGAGCTTACACCTGAAGGGACATTTATGGTTATTGTAAAAGCAGAGAATCCCTACTACCGAAAGAAAAACATACCTGGAGGTAGAGAGGATAATCCGCTTGGAACACGGTGGATCGGGTTTGACGCTCAAAATACTGATGGGCGAATATACGGTCTTCACGGCACCAATCGACCATCTTCAATTGGTGAACACACGACAGCGGGATGTGTGCGTCTGCAAAATAACGAAGTAGAGAAACTATTTGATGAAGTGCCTTATGGAACGAAAATCCTGATTACGTCGAGTGCAGAGTCCTTTCTTGAGCTTGGAAGAAAAGCTGGTGCGTTAACAAAATAGGGCAGCATGAACTAGCATAGCTAAACAATAAACAGGAGCCTGTCTCGAAATGAGACAGGCTCCTGTTTATTTATCCTATTGATATTATCGTATCGCCTAAAACAGCATAGCGGTTGCGCCAGCAAATAAGCTGAGCAGCATGGAGATAATCATAATATACACAACAATCTTTGTTGCTTTGCGGGGCATGAAAGTCCCTCCCTCAACTGAGCATTCTAACGTTATTTTACATGGATTCACATTCATGGACAAGCACATCTGCTGAAATTTTAGAAAAGACAATTGTTCCCGAAATCGACAATTTTTTAATTCATGCAGGAAAACGCTTACTTAATAAAGAATAAAGTATAAGTTAGACATCTGAATTTCGATAATATTCTACTATAGCATGACTACCAGGGAGGAATGGAGATGGCGACAGATCACCAAGAATTCGAAAAGCAATATGAAGAATGGAAAGCCATGACAGAGAAATTGATTGAGAAATTTCCAGAGAAGAAGGAAGTTTTTAAGACAAGCTCTGGAATCGATATAGATCGTCTGGGACATCCGGAACAGCTTGATAAGGAATACATGGAAAAGCTTGGATTACCTGGCCAGTACCCTTATACACGTGGCATACAACCGACTATGTATCGAGGCAGAACGTGGACCATGCGACAATATGCAGGGTTTGGATCTGCAGAAGAGACAAACCGCCGTTTTCGCTATTTACTCGATCAGGGGCAAACAGGATTATCTGTTGCTTTCGATCTTCCGACTCAAATTGGTTATGATTCAGATGACATGATGGCAAAAGGAGAAGTAGGGAAAGTCGGGGTTGCCATTGATTCACTCGATGATATGGAAGCGCTTTTACGAGACATTCCTCTTGATAAAGTAAGCACCTCAATGACAATTAATGCGCCTGCCTCGGTTCTACTCGCAATGTACATCGTTGTTGCTGAGAAGCAGGGAGTCTCTCAAAAAGAAATTTCAGGAACGATACAAAATGATATCTTAAAAGAATATATTGCAAGGGGAACTTACATATTCCCGCCGAAACCTTCAATGAGACTGATTACCGATATCTTTGCATACTGTGCTGAACATGTTCCACGCTGGAATACGATTAGTATTTCAGGCTATCACATTCGTGAAGCGGGTTCTACTGCTGCACAGGAACTTGCTTTTACCATTGCAAATGGAATTGCTTACGTAGATGCTGCAATCGCAACAGGGTTAAAAGTAGATGACTTTGCTCCTCGACTTGCTTTCTTTTTCAACGGGCATAATCAGTTTCTAGAAGAAGTAGCCAAGTTCCGGGCTGCGAGAAGAATATGGTCAAAGATTATGAGAGAGCGGTACGGTGCTGTGAAACTGAAGAGTCTTCAATTACGTTTTCATACTCAGGTCGCAGGATCAACATTAACAGCCCAACAACCCGATAACAACATCATTCGAGTGACCATTCAGGCGCTAGCTGCCGTGTTAGGTGGAACGCAAAGCTTGCATACAAATGCAAAAGATGAAGCACTAGCCCTTCCGACAGAAGATTCAGCGAGAATTGCCCTCAGGACACAGCAGATTATAGCAAATGAGAGCGGGGTTACTGACACGGTAGATCCACTTGGTGGTTCTTATTATATTGAACAATTAACAGATCAGTTAGAAGAATATGTGTTTGATTATATTCGGAAGATTGATGACATGGGCGGCGCAGTTTCTGCCGTTGAACAGGGGTATATGCAACGTGAAATTCACCAGGCTGCATATGAGACGCAAAAGAAAATTGAGAGCGGCGAAGAAGTGGTCGTTGGTATGAATAAATACACGCTAGAAGATGAGCCGAGGCCTGAACTTCACCGTATTGATCCAGAGCTTCAGCGCAAACAAATCGAGAAATTAGAAGGGCTACGTTCATCAAGAGATCAAAACCGAGCGAGCGCTCGGTTAGAAGAATTAAGGAGCGGTGCACAAGGAGATGCGAACCTGATGCCGCTTATCATTGATTGCGTTCGAGATTATTGTACGGTAGGAGAAATCTGTGGTGTCCTTCGTAACGAATTTGGTGAGTATACAGGAATTTAATCAGGGAGTGAAGAGACATGAAGAAGAAAATTCGCGTATTAATTGCTAAACCAGGACTGGATGGTCATGACCGGGGTGCACTGGTTGTCGCGCAGGCGCTTCGTGACTATGGGATGGAAGTCATTTATACAGGATTAAGGCAATCTCCTAAGCAAATTGTGGCTGCTGCCATTCAGGAGGATGTGGATGCGATTGGACTATCTTGTTTGTCAGGCGCGCATAATGAACTGTTTCCGGAGATCGTATCCATGCTAAATGAAAGGGGAGCAGGGGATATTATTGTGGTCGGTGGTGGTGTTATTCCATGGGAAGACATCCCGTTTCTAGAATCCAAAGGGATTCAGAAGGTGTTTACTCCGGGTACACCAACAAAAGATACGGCGGTATTTATTGAAAAGGCTGTTTTCGAACGAGACGGTGTGCAGCAAACAGTGAAAGAACCACCGAAGAAAATTGATCACATCGGAATTGCTGTCTCTTCTCTTGAAGAAGCGCTCCCGTTCTATGTAAACCATCTTCATCTAAAACTTGAGGCAATCGAAGAAGTTGCCTCCGAAGGGGTAAAAGTGGCATTCATGAAAATTGGCGAATCGCGGCTTGAACTTCTCGAGCCGTTGAGTGAAGAAAGTCCGATTGCGTCTTTTATCCAAAAAAGAGGCGAAGGCATTCACCATATCGCCCTTGCGGATGATCGCATTGAAGAACGGCTGCGTGAACTATCATCAAATGGGATCAAGCTCATTCATGAAACACCTGTAAAAGGAGCCGGAGGAGCCAATATTGCTTTTTTGCATCCAAAGTCAACAGGAGGAGTACTTTACGAGCTATGTGAAAAGGATACGAAGGAGGCAGAATAATGGATATGTACGATAAAATTAATGAACTATACGATCGACGTAGAGAGGTAGAGCTTGGTGGTGGAGACGAGCGAATCAATAAACAGCATGAAAAAGGAAAGCTTACAGCTAGAGAACGAATTGATTTGCTTGTAGATCCTGGGACGTTTGTTGAACTTAATTCCTTTATTGAGCATCGATCACAGGATTTCGGTATGGCTGATAAGCGCGCACCGGGTGAAGGGGTTGTGACCGGGTATGGGAAAGTGGATGGAAGGCCCATTTATGTGTTTGCACAGGACTTTACTGTTTTTGGCGGTGCATTGGGTGAAATGCATGCCAAAAAGGTGGCGAACATAATGGATCTTGCTGCACGTAATGGAGCGCCCATCATAGGCTTGAACGACTCTGGAGGTGCGAGAATTCAAGAAGGTGTGGTATCATTGGATGGATATGGACATATCTTCTACCGCAATTCAATTTATTCTGGAGTCATCCCTCAAATTTCCGTTATAATGGGACCCTGTGCAGGTGGAGCTGTTTATTCACCTGCTATTACTGATTTTGTTTTTATGGTCGAGGACACGAGTCAGATGTTCATTACGGGGCCAAAGGTAATCGAGACAGTAACACGCGAGAAGATTTCAGCAGAAGATCTTGGTGGCGCAAAAGTCCACCGCTCAAAGAGTGGTAACGCACATTTTACTGGAAAAACGGAAGCGGAAGTTCTTGCAAGTGTTCGGCAACTTGTGAATTATCTGCCACTTAATAACCAAGAGAAAAGTCCCGTTAAAGAAAGCTCTGAACGTGATGATTTCTGTCCAGATCTTGCCGATATCGTTCCATTTGACTCTACTAGACCTTATGACGTTAGAAATGTTATCGATTCAGTCGTAGATCAAGATTCATTCATGGAAGTGCAAGAGCATTTTGCGAAGAATATCGTCATCGGCTTTGCAAGAATTAAAGGAGAAACCGTCGGAATGATTTGTAACCAGCCAAAAGTAATGGCAGGGGGACTTGATATCAATTCCTCAGACAAGCTTTCAAGGTTTATTCGCTTCTGTGACTCATTTAATCTTCCACTTATCACTTTTGAAGATGTAACTGGATTTTTCCCTGGCATTAAGCAAGAGCATGGAGGAATTATCCGCCACGGTGCGAAAATATTGTATTCCTACTCAGAAGCAACAGTTCCTAAAATTACGGTTATACTAAGAAAAGCGTATGGAGGAGCATATGTTGCCTTAAATTCAAAATCGATTGGAGCAGATCTCGTATACGCCTGGCCAAATGCGGAAATAGCCGTTATGGGGCCAGAAGGTGCAGCGAACGTTATTTTCGCTAGAGAAATTAACGAGAGCGATCATCCAGAGGAAACCCGAGCTGCGAAAATTGAAGAGTATCGTGAGAAATTTGCCAACCCTTACATAGCAGCTTCACGTGGGATGGTAGACGATGTGATTGATCCAAGAGAAACGAGAATCAAGCTTATTGAAGCTCTAGAACTAATGAGAAATAAGCAGGAAGAGCGCCCTAAGAAAAAGCATGGAAACATACCACTTTAAACCGAATCCCGGGAGGCACAACAGCATGATTAATGAACAAAGATTAGTGGACGAATTTTTAGAACTTGTCCAAATTGACTCAGAAACAAAACACGAGAAGAAAATTGCTGCCATTTTAAAAGAGAAGTTCACAGCACTTGGCGTTGGAGTAGAAGAAGACGACGCTGCTGATAAAACAGATCATGAAGCAGGGAACTTAATCTGCACACTTAAAGGCACAGTTGAAAGTGCAGATCCGATCTACTTTACTTCTCATATGGATACCGTTGTTCCTGGTAAAGGCGTTAAACCGACAATTGAAGACGGCTACATTTGGACAGATGGTACGACAATTCTGGGTGCTGATGATAAAACAGGCCTTGCAGCAATGTTCGAGGCGATCCGCGTCCTTAAAGAACAAAATATTGAGCATGGTACGATCCAGTTTATTATTACAGTTGGAGAAGAATCTGGCCTTCAGGGAGCAAAAGTACTAGATCCTTCAAAATTAATTGCTATGTTTGGCTACGCACTTGACAGTGATGGGGAAGTTGGCAAAATCATTACAGCTGCTCCTACTCAAGCAAAAATAAAGGCAACGATTTACGGTAAAACTGCACATGCTGGTGTAGCACCTGAAAAAGGTGTTTCGGCAATAACGATGGCAGCTAAATCGATTGCGAAAATGCCACTTGGCCGTCTTGATAACGAAACGACTGCAAACATAGGTCGCTTTGAAGGTGGTTCGCAGACAAACATCGTATGCGACTATGTTGAAGTTCTTGCTGAAGCACGTTCTCTAGTTCCTGAGAAGATGGAAGCACAAGTAGAAAAGATGAAGAATGCGTTTGAATCAACCGCTTCAAACATGGGTGGCTCTGTTGAGCTGGATATTCAAGTGATGTATCCAGGCTTTAAATTCAGTGAAGGCGACCATGTTGTTGAAGTCGCTAAAAAAGCAATGGAGAAAATTGGCCGCACGCCAGAGCTTCTTACAAGTGGTGGAGGTAGTGACGCGAATGTGATTGCAGGGCATGGTATTCCAACGGTGAACCTTGCTGTTGGATATGAAGAAATCCACACTAAAAATGAGCGTATGCCAGTGAAAGAATTAGTTAAGGTTTCTGAAGCTGTTGTATCGATTATTAAAGAAGTAGCGAATGGTTAAAAATTTTCAAGAACATTGTCATCTTTTTGACAATGTTCTTTTTTCATGTGCTCATGTCTGTGGCGCAGTTCCTATAATATGTTAAAATAGATTAGTATAATTATATTAATGAATTGGAAGCGGTGTTTAGATGGACTCTATTCAAACTCACAAACTCATGAACTATATGCGTGGAACATACAAAGTGCTGGAGAATGAATGGCAGAAAAACGCAAGAGCAATCGGGCTCACGCAAGCCGAACAGCATGTGATGTGGATCGTTTATATAGAAAAAGAAGTAACCATTACGAGAATTTCTGAAATTGGGCTATGGGATGTTTCGACTGTGATGCAGGTGTTAAAGCGATTGAAAAACAAAGCGTACGTCAGACTTGATAAGAAGTCGAATGACAGACGAGTATCTTATGTCAGTCTTACAGAAGAAGGCCAGGAGAAAATTGATGCTAGTGCCAGGTATTCTTATGCAGTCATGAAATACCTTGATGAATATAGAAACCAATCACAGGAAAATGCAGAGTTCCTTGATGCCATGTATCAATTCCAGATGGACTTCAACAAGCACTTCCATGGTCATGAATTTGTGAAATGGGTCGAAAAGCCCAAAGTTCCGACCACTTAAGACAGGATGGCCATCCTGTCTTTTGTTTTGTGGTGACAGGCACCACCCGGTTTTGCTCGAATGGTGTCGAATTGGATGGTAGTTAAGGGGGGAGAGCGATGGATCAGAAAAGTAAGCGTGGGCGGATCATTTTCCATGTTGATATGAATAGTTTCTATGCGTCTGTTGAAGTTGCTTATAATCCTGATCTTCAAGGGAAGCCCCTTGCGATTGCAGGTAATGTGGAGGAGCGGCGGGGAATTGTGGTTACGAGTAGTTATGAAGCGAGGACGAAGGGCGTAAAAACAACAATGCCCGTATGGGAAGCGAAGAAATATTGTCCAGAGCTTCTTGTCATGCCCCCTAACTTTCCGCTTTATCGAGAAACATCTCTTCAGATCTTCACATTACTCGAGTCTTATACCCCTATCGTCCAGCCAGTATCGATTGATGAAGGTTATTTGGATATAACAGACGACTGTGGAAATCGAAGCCCCATCGCTATTGCAAAAGAAATTCAGGAACGCATTCATAAAGAAATTGGTATTCCTTGTAGCATAGGCATTGCACCGAATAAATTTCTTGCAAAAATGGCTTCTGAAATGAAAAAACCGCTAGGAATTACAATTCTAAGGAAACGTGAGCTCGACGCGATGCTATGGCCGCTTGATGTAGGTGAAATGCACGGAGTAGGAAAGAAAACAAAAGAGAAATTACATGAACTTAAAATTAAAACGATTAGAGACCTGGCTCACGCCAATCCTGTTCAGCTTGAAATGAAGCTCGGAATTAATGGAAAAAGACTTTACGATCGTGCGAATGGGCGAGACGATCGTCCTGTTGATCCAAATGCGATAGATGAATTTAAGAGTGTGGGGAACTCAACTACGTTTCCTGAAGACCTCGTTGACAACCAGCGAATCAACGTGGCTCTGACGAATTTATCCGACTCTGTTGCTAAACGCATGGACAAAAAAGGAGTCTTAAGCTTTAATATTCAGCTTACAATCAAATACAACGATCGAACCACAGTTACAAGAAGCAGAAAGTTAGAAAACCCTGTCTCACAATCAGGAGATATTCTGGAAGCAGCAAGGCACTTACTTGAGAAACACTGGTCGGGACAGCCAATCAGGCTCCTTGGCGTCACGGGTCAACAGCTCGTAGATCGAAATGAAGCGACTGTTCAACTGGATCTGTTTTCATTCGAAGCCGATTCAAAACGAGTTAACCTTCAAAATACGATTGGATCAATACGGGCAAAGTATGGTGAGAGTTCGCTTCTAAAAGGAAATCAGTTTGGAAGAGACGGCAGTCATAAACTGCGGGATGAGAAACGACGAGGGACAAGTCTTGATCGCGATTTTCTCTGGAATTATAAAAACAAAAAGGAATAAGGCTCAACACTACCATAAAAAGATGAAGAGCCTGGTGGATGAAATGAAAGATTAGAAGAAATTAAAGAAGTGGAAAGAAGACTAGCAAAAGTAAATCAAATACTAGATGCGAGAGTAGAGGCACGGTTAAGTTAACTGTGCGCTTATATAGGTATCCCCATATGCTTCCTGCTAGTAATGCAGCTACTAGTAAGAGGAGGGCACCCGCATAAAGGTGCGCACTCATATAAAAAATGGCAGCGAGCACAACGGGAAAAGGGACGTTCATTTTTTCAAGATGATACTGAACAAACCCTCGCCAAAATAATTCTTCACCGGGGATGATTATGAGTATGAGACTCAGGTAATGCCATCCTATTTCTGGAGCGACAAGACCATAGAGGTCTTCTAATTGAGTAATTGACTCTGGAAAAATAGCCAGCATGATCAACTTCCCGAAGTAGAATACTAAATAAAGTAAGATCCCACTACCAACGCCCAAAACAGCGTGCTTGATTGAAGGAGCTTTCCACTTTGTTGAACGAAAAGAAAAAATTCCAAGACTAAGTAGCGAAACAGTAAAGAATGGCCAGAACAGATTAGAATAAAGAAAGAAAGATAGACACAATAATAAATGAGCTAGAATAATCGCTCCTGATAGTGATTTAGCAGTAGACATAAACGTTCAGCTCCTGTGAGACATTCTACATACAGTTTAGCGGATACAACTGTTGTTTGCGACTCGCAGTGCTTATTGGAAAGGAGAAGATGACAGTGGAGATTACATTTCTAGGTACAGGGGCAGGTGTCCCTTCTACGAAACGAAACGTTAGCTCTGCAGCGCTTCGACTGGATGATGGCGCTATCTGGCTATTTGACTGCGGAGAAGCCACTCAGCACCAGATCCTATCTGCTTCGATAACACTTAGTAAAATAACGAAACTATTCATTACGCATTTACACGGTGATCATATATTTGGATTGCCAGGTTTATTAGGAAGTCGATCTTTTCAAGGTGGAGAAACGGAAGTTGTTGTTTACGGTCCATTGGGAATCAAAGCCTTTATTGATAGCGCGTTATCTCTAAGCAAAACCTATCTGCGTTATCCACTACGTATAGAAGAAATAAGCGATGGTATTCAAATTCAAGAAGAGGAATTTAAAATTACTGTGGCATTACTAGAGCATGGCATTCAAAGCTACGGCTATCGGATCGAAGAAGCTGATAAGTCTGGATCATTGAATGTTAAGAAACTGGTGGAGTTAGGCGTTCAACCAGGTCCTATTTATCAGCAACTTAAGAAGGGAAAATCCATTGAACTTGAGAGTGGTCGGATCCTTCATCCAGATGAGGTAACTGGTCCTATTATTAAAGGTCGCTGTATTGTGATTTGTGGAGATACACGGTACTCCAGAAAAACAATAGATCTTGCAGAAAAAGCTGATATCCTTGTTCATGAAGCTACCTTTTCCCGGGAAAAGGAATCGCTTGCTTATGACTATTTCCATTCCACGACTACTCAAGCGGCGCATATTGCGCGCGAAGCAGGAGCGGGAGAGCTGTTGATTAATCATATTAGCTCGCGATATCAGGACTCTGATCTTCAAATCATGCTTGCTGAAGCGAGGTCAGTCTTTGCTAATTCTACTATTGTAGCAGATCAAACCACTTATCAAATCCCACCAAATAAAGCCGGCTCTTGAGCCGGCTTTTGCTTCTATCTGTACATCTAATAGGCGCTATCTACCACCCTCGCTCATATTGCTTTGGTGCTTGGAGGTCAGCTCCAAGTTCAGCTGCAGCAGTTCTAGCCCAGTAAGGATCCCTTAGTAGCTCTCTTGCAAGTAAGACTAGGTCAGCACGGTTATTTTGAATAATTTCTTCTGCTTGAAGAGGGTGTGTTATCATCCCAACAGCGCCAGTCGGAATTTCCGCTTGCTTTCGGATTTGCTCAGCATGCGTCACCTGATACCCTGGATAAGCGTTAATACGTGCAGGAACGACACCTCCAGTACTGCAGTCGATTATATCTACACCCTGATTCTTCATTTCCTTAGAAAAATAGATAAAGTCATCCATTGTATTTCCATCTTCGTGGTACTCGTCAGCTGAAATTCTCACGAAAAGAGGACCGTCCCATAATTCCTTTACCTCAGAAATGATTTTGCGTAAGAAGCGATAGCGCTTCTCTTTTGATCCTCCATACTCATCTGTTCGTTTATTGGTTAGAGGAGATAAAAATTCGTTGATTAAGTACCCGTGTGCGCCATGAAGTTCGATCACATCAAATCCTGCTTCATTCGCACGTCTTGCGCCTTCTTTAAAGGCGTGAATGGTTTCATTAATTTGACTGGTTGTCATTTCTTCGGGTGTTTTCATATCCTCATTGAACGGGAGAGGTGATGGGGCAATAATTGGCCCGTCGAGTACGGCTTTCCTACCAGCATGTGCGAGCTGAATGCCAACTTTAGCCCCCTGCTCCTGAGAAAGTTGCACAATCTTTTTTAGCCCATCGATATGTTCATCGCTCCAGATTCCGAGATCCTGTGGGGAAATACGTCCCTGTTCCGTCACTGCAGTTGCTTCGGTTATAATAAGGCCAGCCCTACCAACAGCCCGTGATGTATAGTGCGTGTAATGAAAACTTGTTGCTTTTCCGTCCTGTGCTTCGCATGAATACATACACATTGGACTCATGACAATTCGATTAGGCAATGTTATATTTTTAATTGTATAAGGTGTGAATAAAGCTGATCCCATAGTATCTCTCCTTTGGTACATGTTTCGTGTCCCTAAGAGTATAGCATGCACAATTCGATAAGTCGCAAATCATGCTTATCTCGTTATAAGAGTCCATACATATTTCCACCAGGGCTTCTTTATCTGTGAAAGATGGTTATTGTTCATGATGTCAAGCGCAAGGTCAGGCACATCTGTCATCAAACCATCCACTTCCCATTCCAGAAATTGTCTGATCCATCTCTTATCATTCACAGTGTAGGGTCGAATCGCGATGCCGTGGGAATGGACTGATTGAATCAGGGAGTGGTGAAGCGATTTGTAGTGAGGATGAAGAGCTTCGGCCTTTAATTTCTTCGCATAATGCCATGGTTCATGTAAGTTTCCTTTGTAGAGCGGTGCTGTTTCCACTTTCGACCATAATTTATGAACCTCCAGCAGGCGGTCATGTTCAAAGCTTGAAATCACCGTGTTTTTGTAAGAGCGGTATTTTTTAATTAGTGGAATGGTCGCTCTGGCTAGTTTATCATCATCCTCATTATAATATTTCAATTCGATGTTCAGCCACAGATCAGGATATTCCGATGCAAAGATAAGTACTTCTTCTAGAGAAGGAATCCTCTCATCTTTAAATGATGGTGCAAACCAGCTACCCGCATCAAGGTTTCTGAGTTCTGAGAAGCTTGTTTGTGTTACAATCCCTTTCCCTGCCGTTGTTCGTTTTAGAGTACGATCGTGAAACACGACAGGGATGCCATCTCTGGACAGTTGGACATCGATTTCTATGCCTTCAGCACCTATTTCGACAGCGCGTTTATAGGCGCTCATTGTGTTTTCAGGGCATTGTCTGCTTGCTCCTCTATGAGCGAAAATGATTGTCATCGTCTACCTCATTTCTTCTGGTCTTTTCAGAAACAGTATGTATAAAATATGATAACGGATGAAGCTATCATAAAAGTCCGTCTATTCCCATTAAACCTACCAAAAACAGGTTGTATTTGCAAAAAAACAGACATATAAGGGGGCGAAGGTATGGGGAAATGGCAAACGAAAGAGACATTAATGTATTTGCTATCGAGACTTGTTGAGTATCAAAGTGTTACAGGCACTTATCCTGAAGTTGCTCTAGCAGAGTATATTCATCTGCAGCTTCAGGATTTAGCTTATTTTCAAGAAAATCCGGAGCAGCTCTCACTTCACCCTACAAGTGACGGACGCTCTTTTGTAACCGGACTTGTTAAGAAAGGGACCTCGAAAAAAACTGTTATTCTCATCAGCCATTTTGATGTAGTCGATGTAGAAGACTACGGTCAGTTTAAAAACCTTGCCTTTAGTCCTTATGATTTAACTGATGAGATTTATAAAAATCTTGATAATATGCCAGAAGAAGTTCAGCAGGACCTTGAGACTGGAGAGTGGCTTTTCGGGCGAGGGGTTATGGACATGAAAGCTGGTCTTGCGCTTCAAATGAGTATGCTAGAAAAAGCGAGCATGGGTGCATTTGATGGCAATATACTTCTGCTTACGGTTCCAGATGAAGAAGTGAACTCTCTCGGTATGATTGAAGCTGTGCCTGTACTCGTAGAACTTGCCAAACAACATGGGCTGGAGTATACAGCGTGTTTAAATTCCGAGCCTGTTTTTACAAATTATCCAGGTGACCGGAACTTATACGTTTACACAGGTTCCATTGGTAAACTTCTTCCTGGATTTTTCTGTTACGGCCAGGAAACTCATGTTGGGGAGCCATTCTCAGGATTAAATGCGAATTATATGGCGGCGGAAGTGACGAGGGAACTTGAGCTAAATGCTGATTTTTGTGAAGTGGTAGATGGAGAAGTAACACCACCTCCAACGAACTTAATGCAAAAAGATCTAAAAGAAGAATATTCGGTCCAAATTCCACATGTAGGTGTTACCCTTTTTAACGTTCTCGGAATGGAAAGTACTATTCAGGATATTACCGATCAATTGTTGAAAGCAGTAAAAGTTGCAGCGAAACGAATAGAAGATCAGTATTTAACAAAAGCAAAGCACTTCGCTAAGCTTCAACACTATGAGCCAAAGCCTTTTCATGTGAGGGTGCTGACTTATGAGCAGCTGCATAATCGAGCGGTTGAGCTCTTTGGTGAAGCGGAGATTAAACGGCGTGAGGACTATATAACAGCGAATTTCAAGGATCTTGGTGATCGAGATCTTTCAACAAGAATGGTGTTTGACCTTGCGGCTTTATGTAAAGATGACGGGCCGATGATCGTTCTATTTTATAATCCGCCGTTCTATCCTGCCGTATCATCCAGAAACGATCCTTTTATACAGGAAACAATCAAGCGAGTTGTCTCCCATAGTGAGTCGGAGCACGAAGTAACGCTTAAGCCACAGCATTACTTTCCAGGGCTATCAGACTTAAGTTTCGTTGGACTTGAACGTACGAAAGAGACGATCAGACCCTTACAAGATAACATGCCACTGTATGGTCGGTCTTACAATTTGCCGCTCGATGCTCTAGAGCAGCTTAAGGTGCCTGTGATGAACCTTGGACCAAAAGGAAAAGATCCACATAAATGGACGGAACGCCTTGAATTAACTTATTCGTTTGGTACCCTGCACGAAATGCTGCCTTACACGATTCGTCAGTTGTTAAGGTAAGCGTCTTATTCCAAAGTAGAAGAATTTGCTATGATAGGAGTGAGGATTTGAAAAGGAGTCTTTTATGAAGAAAACAGTTCGTTTCGTTGCACTTGTAATTTTGCTTTCTTTTTCATATTTGCAGGGATTGCTCATTTTGCTCAAGGCGAGAGCTTTGGGGCAATGGTCCCTGGATGGGTTCCGTTTCGGCTTGGACTTGTTTACGTAACCGGATTGCTTGAGATCGTACTTGCCTTTCTTCTGCTAGTACCTCGGACGCGGAATCAGGCTGGGGTCTTGACGGCGATTTATCTCGTTGCGATCTTCCCAGCAAATATATATGCTGCTATTGTAGGTGTTCCAGCACCTGGGCAGGAAGATGTCAATTAGACCTTATTATGGATTAGACTGTTATTCCAACCGATTTTAATTTGGTGGGTAATCTGGGTATCGAAACCGAAAAATGGTATGGAGAACTAGCCATACTCTTTTAATGGAGGCAATTTTTTTCAACTTTTCATTGTTAATTAAAAGGGTTATTAGGGAATAGTAGTCATAGGAAATCGAAGGGAGTTTTTTAAATGGAGCAAAAGACAATCATGATTAAAGGTATGACGTGTGATCATTGTAAATCTGCTGTACGTACAGCTCTTCTCGAACTTGATGGTGTTTCGGCAGTAGAAGTTCACCTTGAAGAGGGAAACGCAGATGTGACATATGACTCAGATAAAGTTGCAGCTTCTGACTTAAATGAGGCGATAGAAGAACAGGGTTATGATGTTGAGTCATAATTAGAAAACCAGCTGACATGTCAGCTGGTTTTTTAGTAATAAAATATTGCAGGTATACCCTTTTTATCGTAATTTAAAAGGTATGTGCTGTGTCTTTCGCTCGAGCGATTGCATCCTGTTTAATTTCTTCTGCTTTCTCAGGCATTGCGTTATGTCCTTCAACAAATAGACCTTCGAAATCAGGGATGCCATAGAATTGCATCATGATTGAGAAGTACCTGTGCCCCATCTCCATTTCAGCGGCAGGGCTTTCGGAATAAACGCCACCACGCGCCTGAATGTGAATCGCCTTTTTATCAGTAAGTAGTCCAACAGGACCGTTCTCAGTATACTTAAAGGATTTACCGGCCACAGAAACTGAATCAAGATAAGCTTTCATTACCGGTGGAAAGGAAAAATTCCAGAGTGGGGTTACAAAAATATATTTATCAGCAGAAACGAACTCTTCGCTCAATTCGTTCAGCCGCTGTACTTTTTCTTTTTCGCTTGCGGATAGCTCTTCAAACCCTTTACCAGATTGAAGTTTACCCCAACCGCTGAATACATCAGCATCGATTTGTGGAATGTGCTCACGATATAGGTCAATGTGGACAACTTCATCATTCACATTTGCCTCTTTGTACGTATCGATAAATGCTTTTCCTACTGCCATACTATAAGACTGCGTATCGTCGTGCGGATGTGCTGTGATATATAGAACCTTTGCCATTACGAAAACATTCCTTTCAAATTCTTAAATATTTGCTTTGAATTAATATATTTTTAATTCAAGGTAAATTATATATGAGGTAAGTAAAAGACTCAACTAATCTGCTTACGTCATTTACTAGAAGAACGAATACAAAAGAAAAAGACTTGCTACAACGGCAAATCTTGGGGTGTATCACTTCTGTGATAGTTCATACGGATTGCAGCTAATCACTTTTCTCATCTCATCTGTTACTTTAAAAGTTTGATCTGGTTTCGAGTCAACGGTTGATGTATGAGGAATAGAGCTTCCATCAAAATGAATAGGTTTTTCATTCATCCAAGCTCCTCCTTTCATCATAAGTCTATTTAACCAGGATATGGTTTGTAATGGAAGAGAAATAATGTATGTATTCTATTACTTTCAGTGGAATAAGACTTAATAACGAGGAAGAAATAAGGTACACTGAAATGAGCCAGTTCATGGTTAACGCGATTTAGTGGCTGATCGTTCGTCAAAGGAGCTTTTGCATATGAATATCATATCGATTTTGCTAGGAATTTTATTTGTACTAAATCTTGTATTTGCAACAGTGGTAATCTTTCTCGAACGTAAAGATGCCGGTGCAACATGGGCCTGGCTGATGGTTCTGTTTTTTATTCCGTTTCTTGGCTTTATCATGTATTTAATATTCGGACAGAACTTAAGTAGAAGGAGACTCTTTGACTGGGAGAACATTAAAAAAGTCGGCATTGAAGATTTGATTGATGAACAGGTTAGTGAAATCAAAGAAGGTATTTATCCATTCCGGCATGAAGAAATAGCAAAGCACAAAGATGTTATTTACATGCATCTTGTAAATG
This sequence comes from Pseudalkalibacillus hwajinpoensis, assembly GCF_039851965.1. NCBI lineage: Bacteria > Bacillati > Bacillota > Bacilli > Caryophanales > Guptibacillaceae > Guptibacillus > Guptibacillus hwajinpoensis. The sequence goes on from NZ_CP156674.1 coordinate 3,811,766, forward strand.
ATGATGCTGTTCTAACTCAGGATAATAGCATTGAATTGTTCACAGATGGAAAAGAGAAATTTGATACCCTTATTGAAGACATTGGCAGGGCTAAAGACCACATCCATTTCCAATACTATATTTTCCAGAAAGATAGTCTTGGTAAGCGAATAGTAGATAAGCTTATAGAGAAAGCTCAAGAAGGTGTTAAAGTCAGGGTTCTTTATGATGAAATGGGTTCGCGAAAAACTCGAAAGCGTTTCTTCAGGGAACTCATGAAAGCAGGGGGAGAAGTTGAAGTCTTTTTCCCATCACGAATTCCTTATGTAAACACCCGATTGAATTATCGAAATCATCGTAAGTTAGTAATCATTGATGGCAATCTTGGCTATGTTGGTGGATTTAATGTTGGAAATGAGTATTTAGGGTTAAATCCGAAGTTTGGCTATTGGCGCGATACCCATCTTCGGATAGAAGGAAGTGCAGCCCTTGCAATGCAAACGAGATTTCTATTGGATTGGAACCACGCTTCACATTTTAAAGTAGACTATGAGGAAAATTATTTTCCGGTCATTTCTTCAACTGGTAAAGCAGGTATCCAAATTGTTAGCAGTGGTCCTGATTCAGAATGGGAACAAATTAAGAATGGTTATATTAAGCTGATTACATCTGCAAAGCGAACGGTTTTCATACAGACACCATACTTTATCCCTGATGCGAGTCTATTAGATGCGCTTCGTATCGCCGCGCTAAGCGGTGTTGATGTAAGACTGATGATTCCAAATAAGCCAGACCATCCATTTGTTTACTGGGCCACTTATTCATACGTTGGTGAGCTGTTAAAAGCTGGAGCGAGAATATACATTTATCAAAATGGATTTATCCATGCGAAAACGATTACTGTTGATGGGGAAATTTCCTCAGTGGGAACTGCGAACATTGATGTGCGTAGTTTTAGACTGAATTTCGAAGTGAATGCCTTCATTTACGATGAAGAAATGACTCGCCAGCTTGAAGCCATTTTCATAAAAGATATGGAAAAAAGTGACGAGTTAACCGATTCAGGCTATCATGAACGATCAATATGGATTCGATTTAAAGAGTCCATTTCTAGGTTGCTATCGCCAATTTTATAACGAGGAATTCTAGAATTTTAGGAAGAGGGTGTCGTTAAACGGCATCCTCTTTTTCTATTAATGAGATTAGCGTGAATGTTGAAACAATTATGTCCTGGTCATCGTATTACTAATGGGTATACGCCAGACATTCTATTTGAATTAATTTTCTTTTAAGGAAAAAAGTCCTAACAAAGCTGTGTTATGATAGTTGGGAAGATAAGGAAAATGAATAGCGGGGGAAATGCTATGATTAAAGCGAAAATGAGAAAAACACATGTGCCGTTTCGACTGAATATATTATTTCTCTTTGTATTTCTACTGTTTTCAATTTTAATTCTTAGACTTGGAGTGATTCAGATTGTGCAGGGAGAAGATTTTGAGCGAATTTCAGAACAAACTGAAAATGTAATCGCTAAATCGTCTGCTCCAAGAGGGAAGATGTATGATCGTTATGGCAGAGTACTTGTGGATAATGAGCCAACATTTACGCTGACCTATATACGAAGTCAAAGTACTAAACAGCAGGAGAGGCATGAAGTGGCTAAGAAGCTGGCAACCTTTATTGAAATGGATGCAGATAATGTAACTGAGCGAGATTTAAAGGATTTCTGGATTATTACAAGGGCGGATAAAGCAAAAGCGAAGTTGTCTGAAGAAGAATGGTCGAACTTGAGCTCAAAAAAAGCTTATCAGCTTCAAATTGATCGCATTAATGAAGAAGACCTGAAAGAAATTACATCTAACAAAGATGAGATGGAAATCGCTGCGATTAAGAGAGAAATGGATTCGGGATATGCGTTATCGTCGCAAGCGATAAAGAAAGGATTAACACGTGACGAAATCGCTAAAATTAGCGAGAATCTCGAAGCTTTACCTGGCATTGACATTCAACCTGACGCTGAGCGTGTCTATCCATACGGTGAAACAATGGAAACCATGTTCGGTAACCTTGGCCAAATCCCTAAAGAATCCTTAAAGGACTACACCATGAAGGGATATGAACAGAACGATCTCGTTGGGATTAGCTACCTTGAGAAGCAGTACGAGTCCTTATTAAGAGGTCAAAAAGCGATGAAAAAATACGTAACAGATAAATCCGGGAAGCCTATTGATGAACCTGAAGTTATGCCGGGGAAACGCGGAAATGATCTTGTGCTAACCGTTGATATTGACCTTCAGCAGGAGCTAGAGGTGATTCTTGAAGAAGAATTGAGAAAGGCAAGGGCTAGTGGAAATCCTGAAGCTGATCGAGCATTCGCAATTGCGATGAATCCGAACACGGGTGAGATCTTATCATTTGGAGGTACGAAATACGATTCAAAAGAAAATGATTATATGGAGTATTCTTACGGTACATTATCAGAATCGTATGCGATGGGTTCCTCTGTAAAAGGAGCATCAGTCCTAACAGGATATGAGGCAGGGGTTATTGGCCATGGCACGACCTTGTATGATACACCAATTATAATTGCTGAAGGCATGCCAAAGGCATCATATGCGAATCTTGGCTATGTGAATGATGTGACTGCTCTTGAGCGGTCATCAAACGTGTACATGTTCCGTATTGCTATGATGATGGCGAACTATGACTATGTACCAAGAACTGCAGGAATTCCCTGGGATACAGATGCTTATAGCGAAGTTCGCTATTACTTTAATCAGTTTGGTCTTGGTACCAAAACAGGTATTGATATGCCGATTGAGTCCACGGGTATCAACGGGGGTATCCAACAGGTTGGTAACTTAATGGACTTGATGATTGGTCAGTTTGATACGTATACACCATTACAGATGGTTCAATATATTTCAACAATCGCTAATGGAGGAAAGCGAATTCAACCTCACTTTTTAAAAGAAGTTCATGAAGCCTCACACGTAAATGGACTTTCCGATATTATTGTTGAACAGCATGAAACAAATGTTTTGAACCACATTCAAATGAGTGACAGTGATATTAATAGGGTTCAGAATGGTCTGTGGAGAGTAACCAATGGAAGTGATGGTACTGCGACTAAATACTTTAAAGGAGCTGATTATAGCCATGCAGGAAAAACAGGGACTGCTGAAATAGGTGATAAATATAACCTTACCTTTGTAGGTTATGCACCGTATGAAAACCCTGAAATTGCACTTGCTGTAGTAGTACCAGACATGACGGATGACGGAGAACCGATTAATAAAGAAATTGCTCAACGATTATTTAAGGCTTACTTTGATCTGAAAGAAAAGCCTAAACCAGCTACGCCAACAGACGAAGAGGCAGAAGAAGCTGCATAGAATCACTAAAACAAACCCTCACCTTTAACAATAGGTGAGGGTTTGTCATTTTGATTACCAGATCCCAAGCACATCTAACATTACTAAAAGGATAAGTAGCGGTGCGACGTAACGAATAAGGAAATACCACGTTTCAAATAGTCCCCTTTTCAACCCACTTCCACGCTTTAATTCTTCAAATAAAGCTGTTTTCTTCATTTTAAGAGGTACAAAGATTGCGATAAGCAGGGCGCCAATTGGTAAGAGTATATTGCTTACTGCATAATCAGCTAGGTCAAAGATGGTTTTGTTAAATAGCGTCACATCGCTTAGTAGTCCATATGAAAGGGCGGATGGGATCCCGACGATAAAAATCAAAAGGCCAATGATCCATGCCCACTTTTTACGTTTATTTCGTTCGCCTTTTGAAATGACAGAAACAATAATTTCAAGCATAGAGAAGGCTGACGTTAAGGCGGCAAACAGGAAGAGCACTAAGAATGCAATGAAGAAAAGCATTCCGAACGGTAGTTGACTGAATACAGTCGGCAGCACATTAAAGAGCAGAACAGGGCCAGCACCGACTTCCAAATCAAAAGCAAACACCGCAGGGAAAATAGCCAGACCTGCCAGTAGCACGATAAAGATATTCATTGCTACAATCGAAATCGCTGAGCGTGGTAAGCTCTGAGTTTTTGGTAGATAGGAGCTGTACGTAACCATGACAGACACACCAACACTTAAGGTGAAGAAAGACTGTCCCATTGCTTCAAGAATGGTTTGAGAAGTCACTTTTGAGAAATCGGGTTGCAGTAAAAAGACGATCCCTTCCATAGCGCCTTCAAGTGTGACAGCTCGAATCACAAGGATAATGAAAAGCAGGAACAGAGCAGGCATCATAATTTTACTTGCCTGTTCAATCCCTTTTTCTACCCCTCTTGCAACGACGAGAATGGTTAATAAAATAAAGACGAACTGAGCTAATACGCTAATAAATGGATTGGAAATAGTTGTCCCGAAAACCTCTGCATACTCATCAGAAGATAACCCGGTTAGTTGACCAGTAAAGGCTTTGTAAAGATAGGAAATAATCCAGCCTCCGATAACGCTGTAAAAAGAGAGCAGGATAAAAGAAGTGACCATTCCCATAATCCCTACCCGATACCACTTTGATGCAGGAGCAATTGTTTTATAAGAATCTACTGCGTTGCTTTGTGCAGTTCGTCCAATGGAAAATTCAGCGAGCAGCAAAGGTAAACCGAGTATAAGGGTAAATAAGATAAAAATCAGGAAAAAGGCGCCACCTCCATTTTGCCCGGCGGTGTAAGGAAATTTCCAGATGGCTCCAAGTCCAATTGCGGATCCAGCTGCGGCTAAAATAAACCCAAGCCTTGAGGACCATTGTTCGTTCTGACTCATGCTCATTCTCCTTTCGTTTTTTGATTGAATGCTGATCACGTTAGCGCAAAAAAAATCGCCCCTACGTTATCCGTAGGGACGATTGTTATCGCGGTACCACCCTGATTGTGAGATAATCTCACCACTCGTTTGTGTAACGATCTTCACCGTCTTTTGCCAGTGCAAAAGAAGCTCCAGAAATGAAATTCACGTCCTTTTATGTACCGATTCTCACCAACCATCGGCTCTCTACAACAGGGAAAGGGCAGCTACTTATTTTCCTTCAACGCAGTTCAATTTATTTAAGGTTATTCAATTTTTATCATGTTCAAGTTACGGTGTCAATATGATTTTGGATATGGAAATATTATCAATCCCTTGAAAAAACCTTAAAAGAGGATTGTCAATTAATGTGTTTTTCGAGTTATTTGTCTTCTTTTTCTTTCTCAAAGTGAGCATCTACTGGTCCTTTTTGCTGCTCGTCTTTTTTCTTTTTGAGACGGAGTGTTTGTAAGATTTTCTTGTAATTTAGAGAGTAAGTTTTTGGTTCGTAATGTTCAGATGCTCGAATGTCTTCTGTTGAAGCTCGCATGAAGGACCACCCGAGCATAATCATGATAAAGAGAAGTGGGAATCCCCCCACAATACTTGCGGTTTGCAGGGTACCGAGACCTCCTACAAACATGAGGACAAGTGGCATTAAGCAAAGTGCAAATGCCCAGAAGAGACGATTCCAGCGTAAAGGCTCATCCTCCACTTCTTTTTGTACAACGGAGGCAAGGATATAGGAACTCGAATCAAAAGTTGTGGCAAGAAAGATAATCGCCAAAATAGTGAAAATAAAAATCATGAGCCAGGATAATGGGAGTTGTCCGATCGTGTCGATGATGGCTCTCGGCGCACCCTGGTCATTCAGCACGCCGATAACATCGAATTTTCCTGTTAGTTGCATATGAAGACCGTAGTTGCCGAGAATACCGAAAAACAGAAGACTACCAAAGGTGCCATAGCTAATCGTACCTAGGATCATTTGCTTAATGGAACGCCCACGTGAGATTTTCGCAACAAACAATCCAACAAAAGGAGCGTATACAAGCCACCATGCCCAGTAGAAAACAGTCCAGCTTTCGGGAAACCCTGTTTCGTTGTATGGTCCTAGAGCGTTGTATGGCTCTGTCCACGTACTCATATGAAAAAAGTTATCAAGCAGCAAACCAACGCTGTTCGTGGTCGTTTCGACGAGAAAGCGAGTTGGCCCAAAAATTAGGACAAAAAGAAGCAGGAAAATCGCCAGAACTAAATTGATGTCTGAAAGAACTTTGATTCCTTTTCGTAAACCGGAATACGCACTAATTGCGAAAATCGCAGTTACGAGCACAAGAATGAAGGTTTTTAACACCATTGTTACACCAATACCAGTGAGTGAATTGATACCTTCTGCAATCATTGGTGTTCCTAGCGCAAGTGTAGTACCCGCTCCGCCAAGTAAACCGAACATAAACAGTACATCAATCAATGTGCCTAGTGGTCCATCAGCAAAATTCCCGATTAAAGGTCTCGTAGCTTCACTGATTTTCAACACTGGTTTTTTCCGAACATAATAAAAATAGGCCATTGGCAAAGCGGGCAATGTATAGATCGCCCATGCAATCGGCCCCCAGTGAAAGATTCCGTATGTACTAGCCCATAAAATCGCATCTTTCGTTCCAGGTTCAATGCCGAATGGAGGGCCCTGATAATAATAAGCCCACTCGATTGTCCCCCAGTATAAAATACTCGAACCGATCCCGGCACAGAAAAGCATACCCACCCAGGAGAAGTTATTGAATTCAGGACGCTCGTTTTCTTCACCGAGTTTAACGCGTCCATTGTCACTGAATGCAACATAAATGAGGAAAAAGAAAATCCCCAGTCCTACAATCAAGTAAAGGACACCAAATTGTGTTGTCACAAACTCATTTGCTTTGTTGACAAACTCCTTACCACTTTCAGGGAAAAGAACGAGCGGGACAGTCACGAGAAGTAATAAACATAGTGCACCGAGAAACGTAGGCCAATCAATTAACCGTTTATCCATCACTCATTAACTCCTTTTCAGTACCATTGTGAGCTTAGTTTCTAACAAATTGGGCTTTTTATACGATGGCTCTTTAGATAATAGCGTCTTAAAAAGCTTCAGCATTTGTTATAGTAAGGTAATGAAGATGCAAGGAAAGGAGTGAGAGGTTTGAAGCCATTTACAGAAAGGGTCGTTCATATCATTCAACAAATACCACCTGGCAAGGTGATGACTTATGGCCAGATCGCTGGTCTCGCTGGTAGTCCGCGCGGCGCAAGACAGGTCGTTCGTATTCTGCACTCGATGAGTAGCAAGTATGATTTACCGTGGCATCGCGTTATAAATGCAAAAGGTGAAATGGGAATTAAGAGTGGGGAGGGCTTTATCAGGCAGAGGATGCAGCTAGAGGAAGAAGGTGTGGAATTTTCATCTCAGGATAAAATTGATTTGAGAGTGTACCAGGCGATTGGATCGAATCAAAACTTACCATACATAAAAGAAGATGACCTTATGTAAGATCATCTTCCTGTAAAACAGGCTGATTACAGGTTTTAATGGTATTAAAATAATAACAGATGCATGCATCATTTTATTGAAAGGAAGCATTTTCTCGTGGTTAAAATAAAAAACCACCCAATTCCTGAGAAAAGGGTGGGAATTGCCTGGATTATTTACTTGTTTCGATGCATGAGATCAAACGCTTCTCAATATCACTGCCGATTTCATTCAAAGTATCGTCACCAGTTAGCCCGAGAAGTGTAGTTGGTTTTGGCATACCGATTTTTGTTTGGCCTTCATCATCAAAAACAACGATCTTGCACGGAAGAAAATAACCAACGAGTTTATCTTTGCTCAATACACGTTCTGCTTCTTTGGGGTTACAAACTTTTGTATACCCTGGAGTGTATTATTTAAACAGGATCAGGTTAATAAAAAGAGGCAGGTTAATGAAATCGTCTGCTTGGAGAAAGGATAACGTGTTTTTTAAAAGCGAATCTTATTTCGTCATTTTAAATGCGGCATTGAGCTGTCCGCGGATCATCTCATCTCTGATTTTATCTTTATCTTTTTGCTTCTCTTTTTTGTACATCTTTTTAATCTCAAAGGTTTGCATTCCATCTTCAATCTGGTTAGCAATATCCATTAATTTCTCTACATCCGTAAATGAGAATTTTCGAGTACCTCCACCTGATCTTTCCGGGAGGATAAGGCCTCTTTCCTCATAGTAGCGAATTTTTCGTAAAGATAGTCCGGTTAACTCACTGACAGATCCGATCGGCAAAACTTTTTTATCTTTGTATGACATCTGCAGTCACTCCCTATGAACATATTCATAATGCAGCTAGAGCTACATATACTAGTCAAATCATCGTGTTAAACTGGTAATCTGGTATCATTATATCATATAGAAATTAAAGAATTTACAAGAATGTTAGAATATCTAACGCATCACATGTCCTGGATGTAAAGAATGTGTAAGGAAAGGTGCCGCGAAGCTTGTGGTTTTTGCCGAGGGATGTCAAAATGAAAGAGTGCAAACGGTTGTATAAGATTTGAAGGAGGATGTTTACATGGCGTACACAGAAACCGTTTTGATCACAGGGAAAGTAACGATGGCCTTTATAATGGATTTTGTCAAAACTGCGAATGACTTTACTAGCTATATTATTGTGGAAGTTGATGGCAAACGATTGAATGCCAAAAGTCTGCTCAGCATGGGACGCCTTACAGGTCACTTTGGGCCAATTACGATCATTGCGACGGGCCCTGATGGAGAAAATGCTGCAAATCACCTGAAGCAGCTATGTGCCGGTGTTCAAAAGAAGAGCGTTTAAATAAAAACATTTTTTTTTGAGTGTTTATGTAAACGCTTTAATTTCATTTAAGTAAAAACCCGCCTTAAGGTACTGGCGGGTGGTGCTTCCGTTTAATCATGTTGTTTCTCAAATGATTTTCCTAATTCTTTAGAACGTTTTGTCGCCCCGGTAACACAGGCCACGATGGCTTCCTCAAACTGATACTCTTCTAAAATAGCTAGTGCAGCCTGTGTTGTACCACCTGGACTCGTTATCCTTTCGCGGAGAAGGGAGGGGGAATGGTTCGTAATGCTTAACATTTCAGCTGCTCCGGTTATCGTCTGCAGAATTAAGCTTCGTGCTGTTTCTTTGTCCAGACCGTTAGCACTTGCTGCTTTTTCCATACATTCCACCATATAATAGAAGTAGGCTGGTCCGCTTCCTGATAAACCGGTAACAGCATCAAGTTGATCTTCGGGAACTAGAGCCACGGTTCCGATCGTTTCAAATAGTTGTGTAGCAAATAATGAATGAGTGGAATCGGTGTACTTTCCTGGTGAAATGGCGGTGGCAGAAGCCCCGATGGTCGCTGATGTGTTCGGCATTGCACGGACAACGGGTGTTTTTGTTTCGAGTGACTCCTCGATATATGAAGTTGTTACTCCTGCTAGAACAGAAATAACGAGATGGTTATCTGTCATATATGGACGTATTTCTTCTAACGCATGAGCCGCGTCAATTGGTTTCACCGCTAAAATGATCACATTAGATTGCTCAATGAGTTCTTTAAGGCAATGCGTCGTTTCTACGTTATATTTTTTTCTCAATTCATAAAGCCGGGCAGAATTTGAGCGATTCATAAGAATAAGCTGTTCTGGATATACAAATTCACTTGTAATGATTCCCTCCACCATTGCTTCGGCCATTGAGCCGGCCCCGAGAAATCCGATATTCGTTAGGTTCGTCATTTCTCACCCCTCATCCTTTCCATGTCAAAAACGCCCACTCATCCTTATTTAAAGGACGAATGGGCGTGATTCGCGGTACCACCTTTATTTGATATCATCTGATATCCTCAAACTCCCTGTAACGTGGGAAGCGGTTGCGTTTCTGCAACAGGCTCCCGGGTAGGTTCAAAGCTAGCAACGTTAAGGAATCTTTCAGCCGACGAATTCCTTTCTCTGGCACCTGCCTTAGCTTTTACTAATCCCGTTCAAAGCCATTTATTCATTCTAATTTTACATAGTATGCACCGGATTTTAGAAAATGTCAACCATTTTTTTAAAAATTCAGAATTAAGCTATCTTACTATAATGACAAATGGTGGAGAGAGGGGTAGAATGAAAGGTAGGGATAGCATGTAAAGAAAGCAGAGGTGGCGGTTAAATTGAATATAACAAAGGCTAATGAAATCCTTTCAATCACGGTGCCGACCCCGTTTCCAGTTGGTCCGGTAAATTGTTATGTTATTAAAGGGGACGCAATTACACTCGTAGATACCGGCCCCCGTACTTCAGAAGCAAAAGAGGCTTTACAATATCAACTCCAACAGCACGGTCTGACATTTGAACAGTTAGATCAGGTTGTACTAACTCATCATCACCCAGACCATATTGGGCTTGTTGGCATGTTGATGAAGGAAGGAAAGCAGGTACTGGGTCACTGGAAAAATGATCGATGGCTTCAGCTGAGCGATTCCTTCTTAAAGGAGTATGAAACGTTTATGACTAGCATATATCGGGAGGCAGGCGTAAGTGAAGAATATTTCGATCATGTTCGGGATGTAAGAGGGTATCATTCTTATGCTGATCGTGCGCAATGTGATTTTCACCTTTCGGAAGGTGATTCAATACCAGGATGCACAGGATGGACGGTTATGGAAACTCCTGGCCATGCTCAAAGTCACATTTCTTTACTCCATGAACAAAGCGGGACAATGATCGCAGGAGACCATTTAATTAAAAACATTTCTTCAAATCCTCTCCTCGAGCCGCCATATGTGAAGGGGACTGAACGTCCAAAGCCACTTCTTCAACAGCGGAACTCTTATCAAAAAACTCTGGACGCACATCTTTCTTTTGTATATACCGGTCATGGAGAACCTATTTTAAATCCAGATGAATTAATTAGAGAACGCTTTTTGAAACAAGAAGATCGCTCTGCTAAAGTGGCTTCTTTCCTGAAGGAAGAGCCTTTGACGGCATTTGAATTGTGTCAAAAGTTATTTCCGGGGATCTATAAAAAACAAACTGGCTTGACTCTTTCTGAAACGATAGGTCATCTCGATTATTTGTTTTCAGAAGGCGTGATTACTAAAATACAGAGTGGAGAAAAGGCGCTTTACAGAAGACGCTAGAGGAGGAGCAGATGGATTTAAACAATAAAGTAGTGCTGATTACAGGGGCTTCAAGTGGAATAGGGCGGCAGTTGGCTCTTGATCTAGGAAAACAGGGTGCAAAGCTCATTCTCGTCGCTCGATCAGAAGAAAAGTTGATGAATGTAAAGAAACAAATTGAATCAGCAGGCGGTTATGCACCGGCTGTCTGGTCAATGGATGTTGGTGATGGGGGACGGATTGACCACCTCCTGCCCCAACTACTTCCTGAGATGCCTGCGATTGATATTCTTGTTAACAACGCAGGGTTCGGGAAATTTGATGCTTTTGCTGAAGCTGATATGAAAGATATTGAAGCCATGTTTAATGTAAATGTGATCGGCTTAATGCGTTTTACTTCTCATGTGCTGCCGAGAATGATACTGGAAGGTAAAGGCCACATTGTCAATATCGCTTCACAGGCAGGCAAATTAGCTACACCAAAATCTTCCGGCTACTCAGCTTCAAAGCATGCTGTGCTCGGGTTCTCAAACAGCTTGCGAATGGAAGTGAAGTCACATGGGATTTCTGTCACAACAGTTAATCCAGGTCCAATCAAAACTAACTTTTTTGATATAGCAGATAGTAGCGGAACCTACACGAAGAACATTGAAAAAATGATGCTAACACCTGAGAAAGTGTCAGAGGAAATCATTTCAGCGATTGAAAAAGGTAAGCGTGAAGTGAATCTGCCACGCTGGATGAATGTAGGTGCGAAACTATATCATACTGCACCCGGATTGGTGGAAAAAATAGCTGGCAAGTTTTTTGATCAAAAATAAGAATGCGTGGAAAGGTATCTCGCCAGATACCTTTCCATTTTTTGTTTCTGTCTTACAAAGGAATCTTGAAGAAAAAGAGAGAAGAAAACAGCCAAAAGGTGGAAGAGTGAAAATAGGCGAACTGGAAATTGATGCTACCAATACATTCTTTAACTTTTATGACCCAGATGACAATAAGCTTCAGATGTGTTTCTGGGAGTGAAGTATCGCGTTTCTCCGGGGATAAGAACTCTGGAAAGTGTTTATGTTAAGCTCCACGATCAGCCATCCTAAATCCACTTGACTAAAAACGGGAAAAGTGGTTAAATTATCTTAATTTTATAAAAGTATTATAAATGCGATGAAAAGAAGAGTAATTAAGTTGCGTTTCCGTCAGAGACCTCCAGTAGCTGAGAAGGAGGAAAGCGTTCTTAATGAATAAAGACTTTGAGCTGCGTAATTAACCTTTTAAGAGGAGAAATTACGACGGGTTCTCCCGTTATAGAGATAGGGTATTAGTAGTTGATACCTGTAGAGTTTGGTATGGTGACATATCGATTAACTGAGGTGGTACCGCGATTAACTCTCGCCCTCAAGAAGGGAGGACTTCTTGAGCGCGAGAGTTTTATTTTTTGAAATTGAATTGGAGGAGAAACAATGAATGTACTTTTAAAAGATATTAAAACAGAATTGGGCTCAAATCGCTTGATTTTAAGGATGCCACAGCCCGGAGATGGGAAAGTCGTAAATCATGCTATTAGATCCTCTATTAATGAGTTAAAGCCGTGGTTAGGTTTTGCCCGAGAGGTTCCAACCGTTGAAGAAACGGAGATTAATACAAGGGATGCCCATATCAAATTTCTAAAGCGTGAAAGTTTGAGGTTTCTTATTTTTTTAAAAGAGACGAATGAATTTGTAGGTTCTACAGGATTTCACAATATCGATTGGGAAATTCCTAAGCTTGAAATTGGCTATTGGATCGATACGAGGTTTAGCGGAAATGGCTACATGACTGAAGCTGTCGATGTACTAACTGACTTTGCTAAAAATGAATTAGGATGCAGAAGAATTGAAATCAGATGCGATCGTGAGAATGATAAAAGTCGCTCAGTTCCAGAGAGGATTGGCTATCAATTAGAAGGTATTCTGAGGAATGAGGATTTATCGATTGATAAACTAAAAGTAACTGACACGTGCATCTATGCCAGGGTGTATTAAATTTCTTGAATGCCTGTTTACATCACCAAATAGAGGTTATTCCTATAGTGTTGGCTTAGTTTGCCGAATCCCCCGTTGAAGTAATGCCTGTCTGAGCGTTCCGAAAATAGGCACCCCACTTAAGTTAATATCGGCAGCGGTCACCGAGAATGCAATGGATGGTTGGATGCCGCAAACAGCCATGTTTATGCCACTATACATCAGAGCCTGCTTCATACGACTAAGACTAGTTGCCATAGGCTGATCCAGACTTAAAACCCCTGAAAGGTCTACCAGGATATCGCTTACCTTTTGAGTATTGCAGACACTCAATGTTTCCTTCATCATCCGGTCGGCGTGCTCAGATTGCAGTGAACCGGTAATTGGCAAGATAGCGAGGCTCTCTGTAATCGGTATGATACTGATATGTAGCCGATCATTCGCTAGTATTTCCCGTTGGTTCTCCTGATTGCGGAATGCTATGCAAATATTATTATACGTATACGAAACTTCCTCAATAATGGAATCAATTCGTTTGCTTACTTCACTCGAAGAAACCGTGTGAGAATTTAATTGAATCTCTCTTAGTGCTGTTTCGAAACTTACCTGCCGAAAAAGGGTCAGAACTCTAAAAGAATCTTCAAGAGGAATCCCACTCGAAATCCCACGCTTACCAGTTATTTTGACCCAATCTATAATTTCATTTTGGATTTCTGATTGTTCCTGATAAATTGCTTTACCTAGGTACTCCAAAGCTCTGCTCGCCAATCAAGTATCTGATTTTCCTTTATTTTCGAAAGCTTAAGTTTTCTTCCGTAGTTTTCATCCTGGAGAGCAAAAATGAACTTCCCTAACTTATAGCGGTCAGTGATTATTTTATTTCCAATTTCATATAACTCATTTTGCATTCATTCATCCTCCTTCTCTAAGTCGATCTAACTGAAATGGGAATCATTCAGGGGACGTTGGGGACCGCTTCATATAAAGGGGGGCGGAGGAGGCTGCTATTTAAATCTTTCTCCCTTACTTCGACTTTAAAAGTCGTTCCCCTCTAATTTGCTTCCTATTTCTCGTTCATCCTCTTTTTTTCATAAAAAAAGGAAAAGGGTCTTCACCTTTTCCTCACCTCATCACGCTTCCACCTGATATTTTTAGAGATTCTCCAACAATGTTTTCTGAAGCGGTAGAAAGAAGATAAATGATGCTGTTTGCTACTTCTTCAGGTTGAGTAATTCTGCCAGAAGGCATTGCTTCTTCTACTGCTTTTAGTTCTTCTTCAAAACTTTTATTTTCTCTTTTTCCTTTTGATTCAATGCTGTTCCGCCCCATCTCAGTGTCAACAAACCCAGGACACACCGCATTAACTCGGATGCCATCTTGAATGGCTTCATGTGCAAATGACTGAGTAAATCCTGTTATGGCAAATTTCGATGCGCTGTATGCTGTATTGCCATAGGTTCCGCGTAATCCTGAAAGAGAGGAGAGGTTGACAATTGCCCCTTTTTGTCCTTCCACACGCATCCGTTGATAGACAGCCTGGGTAAGCAGCACTGTCGCCGTATAGTTAAGATCCATTACTCTTCTGAGATCTTCCTCTGTTAGCTTATCGAGCGTATCACCGCCACCAATTCCCGCTGAGTTTACTAGGCCAGTAATATTTCCATTCTGGTTAATGGCATTTTCAATTAATTCTGAACGGTCATCTTCGCTCATAAGGTCAGCAGGAATACTTGCTATCTTCGCATCGTTAGAAAGCCCTTCACATTCTCTTTTTAGCTTATTCAGTTTCTCTTCATTACGACCGGTTATTGTAACAGCGGCACCAGCTTGAACGGCTGCTTTTGCTGTTTCGTAACCAATACCACCCGTGGCTCCTGTGATAAGTATGTGATCATGCTTCAATGCATCCTCTTTAAAAATACTCATTGCCGCAACCTCCTTAACGTATTCTAGCCACTCTTTTCCCGATTCCACTTTTATAAAACCTCTGGACAAGTAGAAAGGACAGATAGCACAAGGGCTAGCTGTCCAAATAAATGGTTCATATACGGAAAAGCTTCACAGTTCACATTATTGAACGCCGACTGCGTCGAAAGCTTTGTTAACAGATTGCACTTCTGAGCTGCTTGCTCCGTAAAGGTCTGTAGCGGCCTGTACAGCAGCTGAACGCATCTGACTAAAGCTCGAAGAAGCAGTTAAGTATTGTGTGAGAGTACGATAGTAAATAGCGCCAAGCTTGTCCTTGCCGATGCCTGATACTGTTACACCGTAGAATGTTCCGCCTTCGCTAAGCAGATAGGCTGCTTTGTTCATGATTCCGCTATTAATGTGAACGCCGCCGTTATCTTGTGTTCCTGTATAACGGACGGAATAATGATCGGGATCCCCAAACTGAGATGGGTCTGACATAGAACGAAGAGCATCTCCTGATGTGCCAGGTGTGTAAATATCTTCCCCAATTAACCAATCTGGATTGTTGTTGTCGTGGTATTCCACGAGGGTACCAAATACATCTGACATGGATTCATTCAAAGCACCTGATTCATTTTGATAAATAAGATCGGCTGTTGTATCTGTTACAGCGTGTGTTAATTCATGAGCTACCACATCTTCGCCTCCGGATAGAGAAACAAAGGTAGAACCATCACCATCACCGTATACCATCTGACTTCCGTTCCAGAACGCATTATTATAATTTCGTCCGTAATGCACAGTTGATTCTAACGGCGCGCCATTTCCGTCGTAGCTATCACGATTAAAAACGTCTTTGTAATAGTCGTACGTAGCACCGGCGTAATAGTGGGCATCTACTGCAGCAGCATCGTAGCTTGCGTTAAATGCATTGTCTGCGTCAGCCCAGAGCGAGCCTGGTAGCCTCGTCCGATTTGCAGCATCGTAAGTAAAAATACCGTCACCTCTTGTTGTGTCCTTTAAATAGTAAGTAGAGGAAGAAAGAAGTGTGTTAAACGTTTTTGGATCACCAAGGACGCCCGTTCCTGTGCCTGTTGTGATCGTTCCAGTTACGTTACCACCACCGCCTGGCTTACCGACTCCTTCTTTCTTTGCCTCATGGAGCGCGTTGAAGCTAGTGAGAACCTCTCCGCTTGTTGCATCAATTATGTATTGCCAGTTTCCTGGTTCTGGCGAAAGGAAGTTAAGCGTCACATGATAGGCATAGCTTGCAGATTCACCTTCTGAATAGACGACAAGAGTGGACTCTGGCTTTTGTTCATAGTCAGGTGTAAAGCCAAGATCCGTTTCAGCTTTTTGAATGGCGTCCTGTTTTTTGAATTTCGTTGCTTTCTTAAGCTCTTTCTTCGATCCGAGATCTGGAATAACAGTACCTGAAACAGCTGTTAGTACGCCATCTTTATCAACATGGACTGTTTGAGTTGACCCATAAACCGGTGTGTCTTCATACAACTGCTGCAAACGAAAGACTGTGAATCCAAGCTCGTCTTTCTCGGTGGATAAAATATCGAAGGATTCTTGTGCGGTTGATCCGCTAAATTGATACAGGCTTTTTTGATCATTAAGGTAATCGAATAAAATTTCTTTCGGATTCTTAGAAGTAGCCTTCGTCAGCTTCCCTGAAACAAAAGAAGGTGTGCCTGCTTCTTTATTGATGTTTGAATTGTCAGCTGCGAATGACGATGTCGGAGCGAGCATGCTGCTCACCAATCCTACGGATAATCCAATCGATAGTAAGTTCTTCTTTCTCATTCCTTTTCCCCTCTCGTGATTAAGATGAGATTACTTTATCACGAGAAGTTAAAAATTCAAACTATTTAAATAATTTTGATAAATGAGACCTATACGTTTGGATACGTAACTGGTTCGTTATTACTGTAAAACAAAAAACCACATGATTCAAAAGGCTCAGGTGGTTATGTATTCATAAACAAGATCGTGAACAATCATATGGAAGGGAGTTTCGTTTTGCTCGTTTTTCCTTTCAAGTGAATGAAGGATAATATGGTGGATTTCTTCTTCTGTCAGCGGAATAAGTGATACATCTCCAAAATAATCTTCCAACGTTTTTATAACTAATTTTCTTGTGAATGTTATGGATTCCAAGCGCCATTCCCCTCTCTAGCTTCCTGGATACTTTAGCGAATCAATCTTTTGGCGTCAAGATGTTTTAAGACTGGAAGAAAGTACTTATTGAAAACAGAACGTATATTCGAGTAAAATACGGGTATAGATAAAAGAGAACAAATGTTCTTGTTTAACTTATGAAAGGGGTGGTGTAGATGGATTATTCAAAATTTAAAAAGAAAACGATTTTGTGTATTGATATGAAAAGCTTTTATGCAAGTTGCTCTGCAGTAGCAATGGGGCTTGATCCGCTTACATGTCATCTGGCTGTTGTAGGTGACACAGAACGGAAGGGGAGCGTTGTGCTTGCAGCTTCACCTGCCTTAAAAAGAGACTTTGGTATTCGAACAGGTAGTAGGTTGTTTGAAATTCCTGATGACGAAAGAATTCATATTGTAAATGCGAGAATGGCCTCGTATTTAAAACAGTCTATGGAAATTACGAAGCTGTTTCATCGGTATGTGCCATCTGAGTGTATCCATACGTACAGTGTTGACGAATCGTTTCTTCAGATCGATGGAACAGAAAAGCTCTGGGGGAGCAAGTTTGAAGTAGCGAAGAAAATTAAAGACGAGATCAGCGAGACGTTCGGACTGCCCTGTGCGATTGGGATTGGTCCAAATTTACTGATGGCGAAGCTTTGTCTGGATCTTGAGGCGAAAAAAAGTGGTATTGCAGAGTGGACGTACGATGATATTGAGAAGAAGCTCTGGTCACTTGAACCGCTTAGCAGAATGTGGGGGATTGGTCCCCGAGTAGAGCGCACGCTGAACCGGATGGGCATCAGGAACGTGAAGCAGCTTGCGAATTATCCTTTGCATCTGCTTGAGCAGAAGTTTGGAATTATGGGGAATCAACTCTATCACCATGCATGGGGAATAGACCTTTCGGAAATGGGTGCTCCCATTATGCAGGGGCAGATCAGCTTCGGAAAAAGCCAAATTTTATTACGTGACTATCATGATCCCAAGGAAGTTAAACACGTGATTCTTGAAATGAGTGAAGAGGTAGCAAGACGGGCGAGGCGTGCGGGGAAGGCGGGACGCACCATCAGTCTTGGTATTGGTTACAGCAAGGATGAAGGAGGGGGAGGGTTTCATCGGTCAAAAAGCATTGATAGCCCAACATCCATTACACTTGAAGTTTATGGAGCGTGTTTAAAGCTTTTTGAACAGTTCTATGAGCGAAGAACCGTTCGGAAAATTTCCATTAGCCTTTCTAACATTTGTGATGATGAAGAAGTGCAGCTGGATCTCTTTAACGAAAAACGACCGAAACAGCACGACCTTGGATATGTAATGGATTCAATCAGAGAGAAATACGGTTCAGATGCGCTGCTGCGCGCGGTTTCCTATACAAAGGGAGGTACAGCACTGCATAGAAGTAAACTTGTCGGAGGTCACAAAGCGTAGAAAGGAGTTGCTGGCACGTGATTCGCGATCGTGGAAATATTAAATGGACGTCAATGATGTTACCAGAGCATGTGAAAGAGCTGAGAGGTTGGAAGGCGGCAGAACGAAAAGAAGATAAACCAGTATTGGATGAACAGAAAATAGAAGAGATAAATGAAGTGATTTGTGAAGCGATGGCGTTTCATCGCCCGCTATATTTTTATTATTTTAAAGACGGTGAAACCTATGTTATACATGGCTATGTTCATTATTTCGATCAGCTTAACCGTGAGTTTCGCATTATTGATGACACTGAGAAGAAAAGAAGGATTCCACTAACAGATCTTGTTCATGTGGAAGCGAGGTAGAATGGTAGTACTCCCCATGAAGAGAAAAGTTTTTCATTCGTAAAACCGGGTAAAATAGGTATAAACCAAAATCCGGAGTGAGATAAGAGATGTTATTAGCTGAGCACCTTAACCATTACAAAGAAAACATTAAAGGCATTGACATTCACTATGAGTATTATAAAAATAATAAAGCGACGGACCGACCCGTTATTACTCTCCTTCACGGCTTTTTATCTTCGAGCTTCAGCTTTCGAAGACTGATCCCATTACTTACAAAAGGGTATACGGTAGTTGCTATCGACCTTCCGCCATTTGGACGAAGTGAGAAATCAAACTGTTTCGTTCACTCCTACCAGAATTATGCAGAAGTGGTAGTGGAACTGCTTGAAAGGCTTTCTGTTGAACAGACGGTTATGATTGGTCATTCAATGGGAGGGCAGGTGGCGATGCGAGCTTCCGCTATAAAGAGTAACCTCGTTAGCAGAAACATCTTGCTTTGCAGCTCTGGATACCTTGAGAAAGCAAAGCAAAGTCTCGTTTACACTTCTTATCTACCGTTTTTCTCTGTATATTTGAAACGCTGGCTGTACCGCAAAGGAGTAAGAGCAAATTTATTGAATTGCGTTTATGATTCAAAGCTGATTGACGAAGAGATGATGGATGGCTACATTCAGCCGTTTTTCAATGAAGGCATTTTTCGTTCGCTAGTAAGAATGATTCGTGATCGTGAAGGCGACCTTTCTGAGGCAGAACTGAAACAAATTCATACACCTAGCCTGTTAATTTGGGGCCAGGAAGATCGAGTGGTGCCACTCAAGGTGGGGAAACGCTTAAGTGAAGATTTACCAAATGCGGAGTTAATCATTTATGAAAAAACTGGGCACCTTCTTCCTGAAGAACGTCCACAATTAATTATGAAAGATATCGAACGATTCCTGGCACGTTAGCACGAAATCAGCTAGGATCAAACTCCTTTATCAAAGGAGTTTTTTTATATCCCAGTCATTCACAGTTGACTCATCAGAATAATGCGTGCTACACTGCTGTTCGTTGATAACTGCATATTACTTATTAAGAGAAGTGAAGGGACCTGGCCCAATGAAGCTTCAGCAACCTCTGTTGATCAGAAAGGTGCTGCTTCCAGCAAGAGAAATCTTGAGAGATAAGAGTAAGGCCCTCTTCTCTTGAAGTGGGCTTTTTTAGTGTAACTGTAATGAAGTAGACAGAAGAAGGAGATAGAGACAATGGACGATCAGATAAAAGGAAATGGCCTGGCATTGCTGCCGCTTGGCGTATTTATTGTACTTTTTATTGGGACAGCAATTATTACAAAAGATTTTTATAGTATGCCGGTGATTCTTGCCTCATTGATTTCAGCAGGAGTAGCGCTATCTATGAATCAAAAAGAAAGTTTTATGAAGAAGGTTGAGGTGTTTTGCCGCGGTGCGGGTAATTCAAACATCATTTTGATGATTCTTGTCTTTTTGCTAGCTGGAGCTTTTGCAGGAACAGCTGAGAAGATTGGAGCGGTAGATTCCATTGTAAATCTGGGCATTTCAATCCTGCCTGCAAATCTTTTAATTGTCGGCCTGTTTCTGATCGGTTGCTTTATATCCATTTCGATGGGTACGTCAATGGGGACGATTGTGGCACTCGCTCCAATTGGAATTGGGATTGCTGAACAGACAGGTGTCGCACCAGCCCTTGCTTTATCAGCGGTGATTGGTGGAGCAATGTTTGGGGATAACCTCTCCATGATTTCCGATACAACGATCGCGGCAGTGCGAACGCAAAATACACAAATGAAAGACAAGTTCAAAGTGAACTTTCTCATCGTTCTTCCTGCAGCAGTCATCACCACCATCATCTATGGCGTGATGACGATGGGAGCACACGCTACAGTCGGTGGCGATCGTGCTTTTGAATTTATCACAATTATCCCTTATCTAGGTGTGCTGGCGGCTGCAATCGCTGGAGTCAATGTCCTTATTGTACTCGTTAGTGGCACGGTATTTGCAGGGATTGTAGGACTGTACAATGGTTCATTTGGAATGAACGGTCTTGTTTCTACGATTACGGAAGGCATTAAAGGTATGGAAGACCTGGCAATGATTGCTCTTATCATCGGCGGTATGATCGAGGTAATTAAGCACAATGGCGGGATTCAATACGTGCTTGATAAAATTTTAAGCAGAGTAAACTCGCGTCGAGGAGCTGAGTTTGGAATAGCCGGGCTTGCAAGTGTGCTTGATTTATCGACTGCAAATAATACGATCTCCATCATTATGGGTGGACCACTTGCGAAGAATATCTCAGAAGAATATGGGGTTGATCCGCGAAAATCAGCCAGCATTCTTGATATTTTTTCCGGAAGTGTGCAGGGGATGCTGCCATATGGCGCCCAGGTACTTGCGGCTGCCGGTCTTGCGTCCATTTCGCCACTTGCGCTGCTGCCGTATTCTATTTATCCTATTTTAATTGCTGTGGCGGGTATCGTAGCGATTTCAATTAACTATCCGGGATTTAAGAAAAAGGAAGAAGCTGTAGGAAAGACATAAATTTAAGTGTGAACGATCAAAGAGTAAATAGAAAAGACAGGCTCCTTCATTATCGAGGAGCCTGTCTTTTTGCTATCCTTCAATCTGCTTTTGAAGATTGACAATTCGCTGGGGAAGAATGTACAAGTATTCGATCAATGAGTCTAATAAATCAATAATAAGATTTGCGGTTTCTTCGCTTGTTTCTTTCTCGAGACAGAGCAAGTTGTTCAAGTTGCTCCCTTTTCCCATTTGTTGCCCGAGTTTAATGATTGGTTCTTCAAGATCAATCTGTTTAGCAAGAGCTTCTAGCTGCTTGGATAAAGGTTGCCCGAGCTCATTTTCTGACAGGAAGCTACCTGTAATGCTTTCAAGCACGCGATTGGCCATAACTGCTGTTGCTGTCCAATCTTTCATATTATGTACGTTGACTGCTGAGCGATATACTCTCTCTAGATCGTCCGGAAGTCTGGACGTCCCGATTAGTCTGCCAAGTGGTTCGCGTGTGAATGAAGTTTGGTGTACAAATAACTCAACTTCTTCCCCGCGATCGCTATGAGTTGTTTTAATTAGAACGAAAAGAACGGCTTCTTTACAAACCGAACAACGTGAGAAAGTTGAAAATACGGCCTGGTTAATTTGATAATCGAATTTTAATTGGAATGAAGCGTCATTTGCACACTCTGGACACTCTGTATTAGCGGATTTCGGAAGCTTTGTTTGTCCGTATTTTACAACCGAATTAATTGTTGTCTGTTGTATCTTTCTCATCAAATACCCCCTGAATCGAATTTAAGCAAGTTTGTAGTAAACCCTGAAGAATAAAGGTGTAGTTAATAACCGGATTCGTAAAGTAGGAATTGTGTGAAGAGTGTGTTATCAACTTATATTATTCGCCCCTAATGGAAATAAAAGGGGGTTCGATTACGCTATAAAGACTTCACTTCAATAAAACGCAACAAAAGTCCTTTTTTTCTTCGAGTAAAATAGTACCAAAATTGTGAATAAATTGACAGGAAAAGGACTGAGATTCTAAACTATAGGTTAATGGATAAGAGGAGGAACAGCTATGAAACAAGGACGACTTTTTATAAATCAGTTATGGAAGGAACATGATCGAGCGAAGGAGCTCTTAACATTCGCTTCTGCAAACACGCCGGGAATCCCTTCTCAATCTTCACAAAAAAATACCGGGGTGAAGCAATCTGGACCAGAACCTGCTTATAATCGAAGAAAAGTGATTGGTTTACTACTTGGTCCTGCACTATTCTTTTTTCTAATGGCCTTTTTTCATCCCGATGGTTTATCACAGGCGGGCCTATCTGTGCTCGCAAGTACGGCATGGATTGCAACATGGTGGATTACAGAAGCGATCCCAATTCCAGCGACGTCTCTTCTGCCGATTATACTCTTCCCACTTACAGGTGGACTCGAAGGTGATTTAACCGCTTCGGCTTATGGTGACAATACGATTTTTCTCTTTATGGGCGGTTTTTTGATTGCGCTTTCAATGCAGAAATGGGACCTACATAAACGGATTGCACTTGTTATTATATCAGCAATCGGAACGAGTACGGAGCGAATTGTACTTGGATTTATGGTTGCAACAGGGTTTTTATCGATGTGGATTTCAAATACAGCCACATCTATGATGATGGTGCCAATTGGTCTGGCTGTCATTTATCAAGTATCAGAACAGTTAGATATGAATACCGAGGAGGAAACACCGCGGTTTAATTTTGGAAAGGCGATAATGCTTGGAATTGCCTATAGCGCTTCGATCGGTGGGCTTGCAACATTAATTGGAACCCCGCCAAACACGATCTTTGCGGCTGTAGTAAATGAACTATACGGCATTGAAATTTCATTTGCGAGATGGATGATGTTTGGCGTGCCGCTGATGATCATTCTTCTATTTGGCTGTTGGTATTATCTAGTGAAAATGGCCTTTCCAATGAAGATTAAAGAGCTTCCAGGAGGTAGAGAAGTCATTACGAAAGAGAGAAAAGATCTTGGTGAAATGTCACCTGAGGAAAAAGTGATTTTGATCGTTTTCTCGCTCACTGCGCTGGCATGGATTAGCCGTTCGTTTGTGTTGAGTGAGCTTAATCCAAACATAAATGATACCGTCATTGCCATGATAGCTGCGATGCTTCTATTTCTTATACCGGCCCCATCAAAGAAAGGATCATTTCTACTCGACTGGAAGACAGCGAAAGGACTTCCGTGGGGGATTTTGCTTCTATTTGGGGCAGGCCTTGCGATTGCATCAGGTTTTCAGGAGTCTGGACTCGCAAAGTGGATTGGAGAACAGTTAACCGTTCTTGAAGGGATTCATCTCTTCGTCATCTTGCTTCTTGTCACAGCCCTTGTCATATTCCTGACAGAAATTACGTCTAACACAGCAACAGCAACGATGATGTTTCCTATTATGGCATCACTGTCATCAGCCATTTCAGTACATCCGTATGCGTTAATGATTGGTGCTGGGGTTGCGGCTAGCTGTGCGTTTATGCTTCCGGTCGCAACTCCACCGAACGCCGTTGTTTTTGGTTCAGGTTATTTGAAAATTCCTGATATGGCTAGAGCGGGTTTTTGGCTTAATATGACATCTATCATCATCATCACGCTTGCCATCTACTTTTATATGCCAATCGTGTGGGGGATTGATTTGACCCAATTCCCAGCTGATTTAAAATAAAATGAAGCATATAAAAAGGTGATGATTCTATGAACAATGCAATAAACAAACCATATACATCAAAAGATGCAGGGTTCTGGCGAGCTGCAGCGAGTCTAGGATGCGGTGCTTTACTTGTTTTTTCAGCACTTTATGCGTTTCAGCCGCTACTTCCCGTTTTTGCGCTTGAGTTTGACCGGAGCGCAACAACGGCGAGCTTACTTATGTTGCTCCCCGTTATGACGATGATTCCAGGTCTGCTTGTTCTAGGTTTTATTTCTGACCGGTACGGGCGAACAGCTGTTATGAAAGTTTCACTTCTTTTCGTGATCAGCGCTATGATTGGCATACCGTTTGTAAATTCGTTCTCCCTGCTTATGGTGCTTCGGAGTATTGAAGGGTTTTTCCTTGCAGGTATTCCGGCAGCAGCCATGGGCTACCTTGCAGATGAAGTGGCGCCTTCAAGTGTTGGGCTTGCAACAAGCGTATACATCGCGAGTAACGCGATGGGGGGACTCGGAGGACGTGTCGCAGCAGGATATTTAACTGATTTATACAGCTGGCAAATGAGTATTATGATTCTTGCAGCGTTTGCTATCGTAGCAGCTCTCTGTTTTTATTGGTTACTTCCGGATTCTCGCTTTTTTAAAGGAGGCAACCGGAGTATCACGAATGATGTGAAAGAGATGCTTGTGCACCTAACCGATCGCAGGCTATTATCACTTTTTATGGTCGGATTCCTTATTCAAGTTATCTTTACAGGGGTATGGACCTATTTGCCATTCTATTTAGAGAAAGAGCCTTTTTCACTTTCATTAAAATGGATTTCTCTTACTTATTTTGCATACATACTGGGTGTGATTTCTCCTCCTGTTGCAGGAAGAATTTCATCTAATGTTGGCCTGAGGCGTACCATGATGGTGGGGTTGCTTATTCTCGCTGGAGGCACTGCTATGACACTTTCACACGCTGTTATAGTAGTGGTTAGTGGTTTAAGTGCGGTGTGTGGCGGTTTTTTCATCGCCCATTCAATGGCATCTGCATCAGTAGCGAGTACGGCAGAGCATCATAAAAGCGGTGCATCGAGCTTTTATTTAATCAGTTATTATGCGGGTGTAGCAGCAGGTAGTTCAGGAGTTGGGATCCTGTGGGATGCAGTTGGCTGGATAGGAGTAGTTGGTTTGCTCATTCTTATCGTTCCATTACTTCTGCTTTTTACAAATAAAAGGGTTACTAGAAGATACAACAACCATGTACTAAGAGAGGAGAGTGTCAAATGAAGGTACGAAAAGCGAAGACTGGTGACGAAGAGGGCATCGCCTCTTTGCTCTCGGAAATGGGCTATCCTGTTTCGAGCTCACAGCTTAAAGATAGAATAAAGGGAATTATGGATGACAGCAACTATACCACGCTTGTTTTAGAAGAAGAAGGCGTGCTGATTAGCATGCTCGGCATGCACATAGAACGTTCTTATGTTTCTGACATACGGGTTGCTAGGATTATTACCATGATTACTTCGGCTCCGCATAGGCAAAAAGGAGCGGGGACAAAATTAATGACCGAAGCGGAAAAGCAGGCAATCGATGCAGGGGCTTTCACAGTTGTTCTGAATAGTGGAAATCGAGAAGAGAGAAAGGCTGCGCACCGGTTTTATGAAGGATATGGTTTTCTGGGGAAATCAACTGGTTTTTACAAATCGATTGGATGAATGGGAAGCCGGAGCAGTTGATTTGCCTGCTTTCGGCTATAAATGATAATAGGAATTCACAGGAACAAAAGGAGAGCGACACCTCCACTAAGAAGAGCAAGTACAGAGGCGACTAACACACGTTGAACGACTGGAGAGGACCTTTGGAAGATTCGGAAGAACACATCATCACTTCCTTTCAAAAGGGTTTTCTTTTCTACGGATGAAGACGAAAAAAAGTCTCACAACCCCTGATAGGAAATTGTGAGACTTTGTCTTATTGTCGTGTAAATCCTTCTTCGTCCAGATACTGAACAGCCTCATTATAAGAAGGGAACGTTCCATCTAGAATATCTCCTGCATACACATTCCATAGTTCGAGCTCTGGCTCGTACATCAATTCGAGCGTTTGGTTTTCATCATTCATCCAGATCTCAACTTCTATATCCGAACCAGGAAGTACCGAAAGAGAGTCAATCGATTCACGAATGATTTTGCGAAGGTCATTGCTTGAGAAGTCACGAATGTTAACCATGCCTCTTTCGTCCAATGGATAGCCTTCAATAAGGTCAGCGAATACATAGCCGTTTCCATTCGGGTGAAGATGATAAACAACATTTTTCTTATCTATAACCGCTTCTTCATAGTGGAAATTCACGCGTCCAAGCGAAACATCTTTTCGCGTAAGTTCAGGGAATGATGATTCAATAATCTCTAGTTTTTCTTCAAAAGTTAGCATAATGCCTCCATGTGCTTAAATAGTCTTTCTATCTCCAGTCTGAACAGGAATGCTCTTATTCAAACATACTGCATCTTATCTTATCACGGGTTCTTATAAAATTGTATGCTTTGGCTGCAGATTATGTAGAAAATCAGCGATTTCCGACTTGTTTCGTAATATAATAATGCTTTTTTCAGACCCATTCTGCTGGAATTGTTCAAATCTACTTTTCATTTTTTCCTTGCGAGGGTGATAAGTCGTCCAGATAAATTTCAGGAAAGCCAAGTCCATTTTCTCTTTGCATCCTTCGCCCATGTCTTGTCTCGTCTGTCCAATATGAGTAATCCATCGTTTCAAAACCCGATAGATGCATATCATTCTTGGAAGCTCAATGTAAATAATAGTATCCGCATGATCTGCGCGAATATCATAGGAATTACTATAATTTCCTTCGATAATCCATTGGGGAGAGGTGACAATCTCATTCTGTGAGGATCTAAACTCTTCAAGCGATGCTTCCTTCCAACCAGGTTTCCAGAAAAGAGCGTCAAGATGATGCACATCAATTTGAAGGATTTCTCCAAGCTTTTGTGCAAATGTAGATTTCCCCGCGCCTGCCGAAACTCCCATTACCATGATCCGCTTCACGAGTATTCCCCCCTTGAAAGTAGCGTCTTTCAAAAGTTTACCAAAAAGATCTTGATCGAGGAAGTCTGTATCGACTAACAAAATGAAGGATATGCAATGATGTGTGAGGATGCGTTACCATATAAGAAAGCTAATATAAAAGGGGAGTAAATGTGAAAACGTTATCGAACGCTGTACAAACTGCTAAACACCTAGTATTTTCTAAATTCCCAAATTGTGAAGCGGCTTTCCTCGCAGGAAGTGTTGTTAGGGGGGAGGCGACGGCTACTTCTGATCTTGATATTGTAGTGTTTGATTTGTCAGTATCTGTTTCTTATCGAGAGAGCTTTTTCTATGCAGGCTGGCCTGTTGAATGGTATGTACATAATCTAAAAAGCTATCAATCGTACTACGAAAGTGATTGTAAGCGAGCAAGGCCCTCACTGCCAAAAATGATCTCAGAAGGTTTGGTTCTTCAAAATAATGGTGTTGCTGACACATTAAAAGTAGAAGCGAAAGCCCTGCTCAGGAGCGGACCGGAAAAGTGGGGAGAGGAGACTATTAGGGTAAAGCGTTATTTTCTAACCGATGTTCTTGAGGACTTTATCGGAGCCACTGGAGGGGAAGAATTATTTTGTGCCAGTGCCTTAGCAGAGAAGCTCCATGAATTTGTGCTAAGAACGAACGGTCAATGGATTGGTGCTTCAAAGTGGATTGTCCGTGCTTTAAGAAATTATGACAGCGATTTAGCAACTGAATTCATTACCGTTTTTGATCATTATTATAAGACGCGAGAAAAAGAAGCCGTGATTAAACTTGTAGATCAAGTGCTTGCTCCGTTTGGGGGCCGTCTGTTCGAAGGGTTTTCATTAGGGAAGTGAGTTAACTTTTTTTTTAGGAAACATCGCTCATTTATGCGAAAGTGTTATTCATTCGTAACATTTTAGTAGAATCATGGGAGTAAAGACTTCTTATCTATGAATTCATATGTTACTCTCAGATTACTAGAAAGGGATGGGAAAGGGTTTGTTAAGTTGAAAATTATATCGAATGGACTCAAAACTTTCCTCCTTCTGATCGGAATTGGTATCGTGGTCATAACCGTATTCACTGATATAAACCAGTCGAATGGTTTTCTTGTAAAGAAAGACGTCCTGATGCCAACTGATCTTCACCCGGCTGTTACGGATGCGAGAGATGAATTAATAAGAAGAGCAAGTCAGAATGGAATTGAAATTGTTGTAACAGATGGCCATCGAACGGAAGAAGAACAGAATGAGCTCTATGAACGTGGACGTTCAAAAGATGGACAGGTTGTGACGAACGTAGCGGGTGGTGGATCCTATCATAATTATGGGCTAGCCATTGATTTCGCATTAAAACTAAATAACGGTGACGTGGTATGGGATATGGAACGTGACGATAATGGTAATGGAAAGTCTGATTGGATGGATGTGGTAGCCATCGCAAAAGATCTTGGATTTGAATGGGGCGGGGATTGGGAAAGCTTTAAAGATTACCCTCACCTTCAAATGGATTTTGGTTTAACAATTCGTGAATTGAAGAATGGCTACAGGCCGGATGAAAGTGAATATGCTTCAGAATAAGTAGCATTTGACAAAGGGGAAAATAAACAACGAGATTCTGTTATCTAAAATGATGAACTGAATATTTTGAGTCATCAGGGTCCATAGGGGTTATGTGAAAATATTTTTTCTCAAAAAAATAAAAAACAGGTTTATCTGTTTTTATACGGGGTATTTCTAAACTAACATAATTTTTCCCCCTTTTTACCGTCCGATTAATCGGGCGGTACTTTTTTGTACTGAAAAGTGAAATTTACATATTATTGTATTGTCCTCTCCAGGCATTAATAAGTCGTCAATTCATTAAAAAATTACTAATATTAGGGAAGATTCTCATATTCTCTTTTATCGTCTCTCAAGAGAACCTAAATTAGAGAAAAAAATAGGGGAGGATTCTATGAGTAAAACGTCTTTGATTGATTACAAAATTTTTATTCCATCATTATTAATAATGATTGGGATCAGTATTCCATTTGCTTTATATGAGGCAGAGTCATTAAAATTACTTAATTCGATTTTTGATTACATAGTAGATGTGTTCAGTTGGGGCTATCTATGGTATGGAGTTATTCTAGTAGCAGCTGGTTTATATTTTTCATTTTCGAAATATGGCCAGGTTGTAATGGGGGACCCAAAGGAAAAACCTCGCTTTACATTATTTGAATATGCATCCATTTTGATCGCAATGGGGGTAGGTTCGACAAACATGCGGACGGGTATGCTACAGTGGACTTCAGTAGCTAACGATCCACCTGCCGGGGTAGATCCTGGGTCAGCAGAAGCGCTTCTCTGGGGGAACACATATAGCATGTTCTTGTGGGGATTTCAAGTGTTCGCTATTTTTGTTATGAGTGCTCCTGCGATGGGATATATTCTCCATGTGAAAAAGCGACCGTTAATGAGGATTTCTGAGGCCTGTCGTGTGATCTTTCGTAATAAGTTTACGGATGGATTGGGCGGAAAAGTCCTGGACATCCTTTTTCTGATTAGTATTCTAGCAGGTGCTTCTGTAACCCTCGGCCTTGGAGCACCGATTATCACAAATAACCTATCAGCACTTTTGGATATAAAAGTGACATTTGGAATGACGATCATTGTTACCATTGTCTGGGTGTTCTTATTTTCACTTAGTGCCTACTTAGGAATTGAAAAAGGGATCAAGCGTTTAAGTACATTGAATATGTATTTAGCTGGACTTTTTGCTCTATTCATTGTAGTAGCTGGCCCCGGGGTGTTTATATTAAACTATTTCTCAGATAGCGTATCATTTCTTTTATCCAATTATCTTAATATTTCATTAAACACGGACTCCGTTCATCAAGGAGCACCGTCGCACATTCAAAGTAATACTGTCTTTTGGTTTGCCTATAGTGCTACATGGGCAATGCTTCATAGTGTATTCGCTGCTAAAATCTCAAAGGGTAGAACAATAAAAGAAATGATTCTTACATATCTTTTAGCACCTACTATGATTTCATGGATCGCTACAGGAGTACTGGGAGGCCTTGGAGTACATCGGTATCTCAATGGAGATGTGGCTGTCTTGGAACTGATCAAAGAAGAGGAAAGGATGCAGCTATTCCTGAAATATTGTCCACTCTACCATTTGGGCAGATATCGATTATCGTATTTATAGTTGTAGCACTCATTTTCTTAACAACTACCCTTGATTCAACGACTTATACGGTAGCTGCCTATACAAGTACGAAAGATATGAGTAAATATGAGCCGCCGAAAACCCTGCGTATTGTTATTGCGGCAATTATCACAGCACTTGCGCTTGTACTTATGAGGATAGGAGGGTTAGCACCATTAGAAGTAATTTCAGGACTAATGGGTCTGCCAATAATTATTATTCAATTCTTACTCATCTATGCTGCCAAGCGGATGATAGATAAAGACCAGGTATGGCGAACTAATATAAGACAAAAATAAGGGTATGAAAAATTAAGCACAGGAGAGAGTGATAGATGATTCGTTTTAATATAACCAAGCTTCTAGACAAGCTAGATCGATAAAAGTAGAATTTAAAAACGCTCAGAGCATATACAAGGCTCTGAGCGTTTGTTTTATAGTTATTTTTGCTTGAATGGCCACCAGATCCCTTTCCCAAATGAAACAGTGATGGCTGGGATAAGGAGTGGCAAAACGATTAAACCGTAAAGAAGTAAACCTGTAATAACAATGGTAGCGATTTGCATTAAACTAAGCACACCAGAAGGCATCATAGCACCAAATGTTCCGGCTAGTATAATCGCAGCGGTAATCACAACCGTACCCATTTTTGCCATAGAGAGATGCATTGCTTCTTCAATGCCAATTGATGCTTCCTCGTTGAAGCGATCTAGAAGAAAAATAGAATAATCGACACCGAGCGCGATTAACATGACAAAACCAAAGAATGGTACAGCCCACGTAATGCCATCATAGCCGAGCAGATTGATAAAGATGAGCTCTGAGATCGCAATGGAAATGAAGTAGGTTAGTAAGAGTGAACCGATCATGACGAGAGGCATAATCATTGAGCGGAAAAGCACAGTCAAGATAATAAACAAGCCAACCAGCATAATGATAACGGTCCTAGTGAAATCGCTAGTTGAAATGTGGGATAAGTCACTATTAATACTTGAAACACCACTATAGGCAATCGTTGCATCATCAAGTGGCGTACCATCAATCGTTTTGGCTACTGTTTCTTTTATTTCACTCACCGAGTCGATTGCTCCGGTTGAATATGGATCTTCTTTTAAAATGACCTCTAACGTAACTGCTTTTCGGTCATCAAAAGCATATCTCTTAATGGCCGGCTCAAATTCTTTGGTATCAAGCGACCCATCTGGAATAAATACTCCAGTATCACGAAGTGCTTCTGAATAGCCCATCTCTTTCACCAGATCGGCAGCATCCTGCAAACCATTTTCAATTTCTTTCAATCCATCAATGGATGAACCGACACCGTCAGAAAGCTGAGAGATTCCTCCGCTCAGCTCTGACACTTGACCTGCTTGACCCTGAAGATCTGATGAAGCACCAGATAACCCCTGCTGAATCTGTCCTAACTGCTGTTGAACCTGACCAAGTTGTTCAGTCGCTGCAGACACATTTTGTGTTTGCTGAAGCCCTTCAGTTATGGAGCCGAGCTGATTATTAATATGACCAAGTCCAGTAACTGCATCCTCAAGTTCACTGGCATTTCCGCTTTCTGGAATTTGACCATTCATATCATCGAGACCATTTTGAACCTCAGTCAAGCCGTTTTGTACTTCATTAATACCAGTTGTGGCCTCATTCAATCCTTCACCAACTTGAGTGAGTTGGGAGTCAACATAGAAATCATCAATCACATCACCTGCAGGTCTTGTAATAGACCGTACGGAATTGACATCGTCGCTTTTTTCAATTTCTTTACTAATCATTTCAATATAAGGTAGGAAATCTTCGGTAACGATATTTTCCTCCTGCTGAATAATAACCTTTACAGGAAGGGAATCGCCTTTACCAAACCCAGCTTCTATAGCATCGAGCCCTTTAACAGAATCATAGTCATTTCCGATTTCATTCACAGTGTTAAATGATAACTGATCATCATAAGTGAAGAGAAGCGGAACGGTAATAACCGCAACAATAACCATGGACCAAATTGGTCGGTTAATAGAAAACCGTCCAAATGCAGTCCATAGCTTACTATCTTTGTGTGATGCTGACTTCTTTGAAGGCCAGAATAGTTTGTCTTTCAATAAAGCCATGAAAAATGGAACGATTGTAAAGAGAACAATCATAAGAACAGCAATACCTACTGCAACTCCTACAGCAGATTTGAAAATCGGGAACTCTGCAAATCCAATCGCAGTAAAGCCTATAAATACAGCCAATCCGCTAATTAACAACGTACGACCGGCTGTTTTGTACGTATTAACGATCGCATCTTCAACTGGATGTCCCTGCGTTAATTCTTCCTTATACCTGCTTAATAGTAGAATACAATAATCAGTTCCGATACCAAATAAGATAGCAACAAGGAATATTTGTGTGTAATTGGAAACAGGGAAGCCGAACCAATCAATAAGAAAGGCAACGATTGATTGACTGAGTAGATATGTCACCCCAACGGCAAGCAAAGGTATAAAAGGTGTAGTGATAGAGCGAAATACGGCTAAAAGGAGACCGAAAATTAACACAACCGTAATTATTTCAGTTCGCTCAAGTCCCTTTTGTGCGCTTTCGTTTACATCGTGATTGATAATTGCTTCACCAGTAAGATACGCTGTTGTGCCGTCAGGAATAATATCCTCTCGAATACGTTCCGAAAGCTTATTGACTTCTTCGTCAGACCCGTCGACTGTAATTAGAAGCAGCACCGTCTCCTTATCTTCAGACACAAGCTGATCAGATATCTCATCACTTTCAAAAGGATCAAGAACATTCTTAATAAGCGAACCTTCTTCCTCAATTTCGTTAGCTATCGAAGAAATGTCTTTTTTTGATTGCTCGTCAATCGATTCGTTGTAAGTAAACACTAGTGAGATCGTTTCATCTCCAGCCCCAGCTTCTTCAAGAATATCAGCTGCGAGTTTTGAATCGGCATTTTCAGGAAGCTGGAATGTTCCTGCATCCTCTGCTTGTTTTGTAAGACTAGGAGATAAGATGAATAACACGGCCGTAAGTGCAATTAATGCAATGGCGATGGGCCATTTAAATTTTAAAATTAGTCTCATTCTAAATCTCCTTCTGTTTTAAGAATTGAACTAAGCTTACGAAAGATACGTAGAAATTCATCTATTTCCTTCTCATGAAAATCGTTTAATACGATCTTTTCTACGTGCTCATAGATGACTTCATTAAATAATGAAACAACGTCGTGTCCTTTGTTAGTAAGAGTAATAGACTTTCCTCTCAGGTCTTCTTCCGAATCGACAATAGTGACAAGCCCCTTTGTTTCAAGCTTCTTGTATCGGTTTGAAATGGCACTTTTGTGAACCCCCTGTAGGGATGCCAGTTTACCAGGGGAAATATGCCCGGATTTAGAAATAATTTGTAGCATCTGAAGCTGTTCTGAAGAATATTCTTCGAAAATTTGATGTTCAAATGAGCGAATAACGCGTTCCGTTCCATACATAATCACTTCTTCAAATAACTCTACCGCCTCACATAACTTCTTATTCATGCATCAGCCCTCCGATAGTTTACCCTCTAAACATTATTAGTTTAACGCCTAAACTTTGTTCAGCGCAACTCTAAATGTTAATATGCTCGGATTAATTTGATAAAGTCGGTCCAAGCGATATAAATAAATTTTATGAAACGTGTATCAATTGACCTGTTTGAGCTGAAAGAGGGACTTTATTAAGTGATAATGAGATTGGTTCCTATAAGAAGTTAAATTATAAATTTCCAGAATTTTGGCACAATATATATTGCATAATACCGTTAACGGTATTATGATTAAACAAACCGACACTCGTTCGCTAAAACGAAAGGGAGGAATGAACATGAAGAGCACAGGTGTAGTTAGAAAAATTGATGAGCTTGGCCGAATTGTCATTCCAAAAGAACTCCGCCGTACGCTAGATATTCAAGTAAAGGACCCTATTGAAATCTTCATAAGTGAGAACAAGGTGATCTTGCAGAAATACCAGGCGGATATGGCCTGTATGATTACAGGCGACGTATTGGACGAGAACATGACATTTGGCAATGGAAGCATTGTTCTAAGTCCGGCAGGGATGGCTATTTTACAGGAAGAGTTAGAATCCAAATCGGGGTTAAAACACCAAGAAATGCTAAAAGCTAAATAGGGAAGAAAGACACACCCGTCCAGGAGATCTGGTACGGGTGTTTTTTTGAGTTTTTTCTAAAACTTGTTCTTGGAGTATCAATCGGATTAATGCTTGGAAATGCCTTCGAAAGCGCCGTTTGTCCTTATTAATGTTTTAACCTTACTATCAATCGCGGGTGTTCATTTCTTTATGGAGATCATTCACCCTAAATCGGCTATTCCAATTAAAAAACAGCTTCAAACGTTGAAGGACAAACGCATTTTTACAGCCCAATTGACATCTTTCTTATTTTTAACCGGCGATTTAACACTTTAGGGCTATTTGGCGACTTTTCTAAAAACGACGCTTGGATCGAATGGAAACTGGGTAAGTATGGTATATCTGATCTTTGGTTTTGCAGCGGTTGCAGGTGGAGGATTAGGAGGCACCGCTTCTGATCCATATACGACCTTTTCATTTCTGCTCTTTATCATCGTAATGATAATTTGGAGTATGATTAGCTGGGGAATTACTCCTGCGCAGCAGAGTGTTCGTGCACTATCTTCTCTAGAAAAACGAGCAGGTTAGTTGCGGTGAAAAAAAGATTTTGAAATGATGTTAGTAAATAAGAAAGGGGAGCTTAAACATTAACGTACTTGTAATTGGAGCAAATGGACAGGTTGGTCAAAACATTGTAAATCTTCTCCACGATAGTGAACAACATTCTGTAAAAGCGATGGTTCGGAAAGAAGAGCAAGCCGCCGAATTATCAAATCGAGGTATCGAATCTGTTGTAGCAAGTCTTGAAGATACAGTTGAAGAAATTATCTCAGCAATGAATAGTAGCGACGCCGTTATCTTTGCAGCAGGCTCTGGAGGAAGCACAGGGTCTGATAAAACACTTTTAGTTGATCTTGATGGAGCAGTGAAGACAATGGAAGCAGCAGAGAAACTTGGTATTAAGCGATATGTTATGCTGAGTGCATTGCAGGCTCACAATAGGGAAAAATGGAATGAAGCACTTCTTCCATATTATGCAGCAAAGCATTATGCAGATAAAAACCTTGAAGCAAGTTCTCTAGACTATACCATTGTACGCCCTGGAGGCCTGTTGAATGAAGCTGGCACAGGTCAGGTAGCGATCGCTGAAAACCTTGAGCGTGGCTCAGTGCCTCGTGAAGATGTAGCGAAAGTCATTGTTGCTGTCCTTTCGATAGATCACTCGATCCGTCGTTCCTTTGATTTGATTTCTGGCGACAAATCGATCGAAACAGCAATCTCATCGATTTGATGCAGAAACCGGTTCTCTGTGGGGGATCGGATTCCTTAATTTTTCTTGTTTAAGAATGATAATTGATGTTGAGTTTAGTGCAAGACATCTTTACAATATGGAGTGAGTACATAAAAATTATTGTTTAAAGGAGTCGAACAATGGAAAAAGTATTGATTTTCGGACATAAAAATCCCGACACGGATACGATTACATCAGCACTTGTATATGCAGACTTAAAAAGTAAGCTTGGGATGAACGTAGAAGCTGTTCGTCTTGGGGCCATTAATGGTGAAACGCAATTTGCATTGGATCAGTTCAATGTAGAAGCCCCACGTATGGTGCAGACGGTTTCCAATGAAACAAATAATGTTATATTAGTTGACCATAATGAACGTCAACAAAGTGTTGAGGATATTGAGAATGTTCGCATTCTTGAGGTGATCGACCATCACCGTATCGCAAACTTCGAGACAGCTGATCCGCTTTATTATCGTGCTGAACCAGTTGGTTGTACTGCGACGATCTTAAATAAGCTTTATAAAGAAAAGAACATTCAAATCGATAAAAGCATAGCCGGATTGATGCTTTCCGCTATTATTTCAGATTCTCTTTTGTTTAAATCACCAACTTGTACAGAAGAGGATATAGCAGCAGCTCGTGAATTAGCTGGAATTGCAGGAGTAGATGCAGAAGCATACGGTCTTGATTTGCTAAAAGCAGGAGCGGACATGAGTAGTAAAACGCCTGCTGAATTGATTGCTTTGGATGCAAAAGAATTTGGAATGGGATCAGCAAAAGTAGAAGTCGCTCAAGTAAATGTAGTTGATACACTAGACGTACTCGCTCGTCAGGATGCAGTAGAATTGGAAATGAGAAAAGCGATTGAAGCGAAAGACCTGGATCTTTTCTTATTAGTTGTGACAGACATTCTAAGCAATAATTCAACTGCTCTTGCGCTTGGAAAGCATTCTCATCACGTGGAAAAAGCATTTAATGTGGAGCTTATTGAAAATCTTGCAGTGCTTGAGGGTGTTGTTTCTCGTAAGAAGCAAATTGTCCCTGTCTTAACAGAAGCATTTACAGTAAAATAAAGTAACACGTTCAGTCCCACCTGATCGGATGAACGATTGACCCCCGAACAAGATTCTCTTTTAGAATCCGTTCGGGGTTTTTCTGTTTAGCATATTGTAAAGAAGTACCAGGAGCGTCATAATTAGTTTTACAGGACTTTTCTACTGTGAAAGTTGTTGTTTAATAGGTTCATATTCGAATAAATTTCCTTCATAAATAAGGGAAAGTCTATCGCTTTTTCTGAAGTCATCAGGGGTCACAAGAGCGGGGAGCTTATCCCATAACCTAATGCCAGAGCGGTGTAAAACCTCAGCTACAAATTGAGAACAAAAGTAAGAATTGCTGAATTCAATAGGTTCGTTCATTGACACACCAACCACACCGAGCAGATTGTACAAAAAGCGTTCCCTGTTTTTAATGAAAATTTCAAGTAATCGTCTCATTTTCTGTACATCACGTTCTGTGACTATTAGCTCATAAATCACACAGGTGGTTTTAGGGTATTTTCGATAGGTTCCAGTTAAAATATCTTCTTTAACAAAGCCGCCATATAATGGATTAGTAGGATTTTTCCTGCCGAAACTGTACATATCGCTTAAATCCCGATCAAAGGCAAGTGAAGCATGATTATAGGGAGCTTTTGTATATTTTTTAATCGACTTTGTAAATAGTGTTCCGGTGTCTGAAAGTAGGATGTAGACAGTTTTTGTCATAGGTAACTCCTTTCGAATCAGGCATTGAGGCTTAAAGCATGTATCATTAGGGGGGAGTACACTCTGGAAAGTACATTGTGGACATTAGCTATTATTCTAGTCGCGTTAGTAAGCGCAACGATTGTGTTTTTAACGATTAAAACAAACCAGCAGCATAAAGACTTTTCAGGTATCACGTTACGTGTCAAAACCTGGTGGGGAATGTTTTTCGTGTTTTGCCTTGCCACGTTATTCAATCCAATTGTATCATTGTTCTCTTTAATGATATTAAGCTTCTTTGCTCTTAAAGAGTATTTTTCAATGATGAAAACAAGAAAAGCGGACCGGAGGATCTTTTTATGGTCATATTTAGCGATACCGCTTCAATTCTATTGGATTTTAATTAACTGGTATGGCATGTTCATAGTTTTTATTCCGGTTTATGTGTTTCTTTTGCTACCACTTCCTCGTATTCTAGGAAAAGGCACACTAGGGTTTCTTCGATCAGTCAGTTCGACTCAATGGGGATTAATGCTAATGGTGTTTGGTTTAAGTCATCTGGCATATTTCCAAATTGCAAGCCCGGTCCATGGTGCTAATCTAGTCTTATTTCTTGTGTTATTAACTCAAGTAAATGATGTCTTTCACTACCTTGTTTCTCTATATATCGGTAAACGGAAAGTCGTCCCATCCTCCAATCCTTTTCTTACAATTGAAGGATTTATCCTTTCCTTACTGGCTACAACCGCTCTAGCGTATGTTTTCTTCCCTTACTTAACACCATTTGGAACTTTGTTTGGGGTCTTGTCAGGTGTATTGATCAGTGTTGCGGGTTTTCTAGGTAGCTTAACCATTTCAGTATTAAAAAGAGACTTACTATTGGGAGATAATACGAGGGTATTAGACTTAAAGGAAAGCTATTTAAGCAGAGTAGATAGCCTTGCTTATACATCTCCTGTATTTTTTCACGTTATTCGTTATTTCTTTGATTTTATGTGAGAAAGTACAGTTTCAGGTGTTTCCAATTAATTATTTGAAAGATCGCTAAGAATTTAATGCAAGAAAAAAGACAGCGGCTATTCCGCTGTCTCGCTTTCCAATTATTCTCCGAGTAAGGAAAGTCCGCCATCAACAATAATCGTTTGACCACGAATCATTTGTGCGGCCGGGGTTGTTAAGAAATAAGTCGTATCGGCCATGTCAGTTGGTTCAACAAGACGACCGGCTGGATTTCTTTTTTTAGCAGATTCAAGTAGTTCCTCTCTGTTAGGAAAATGTTTAAGTGCGTCTGTATCAACTGCTCCACCGGATACAGCATTCACAACAATTCCTTTTGGTGAGAGCTCAACAGCAAGATATCTTGTAATGGCTTCAACAGAAGCTTTTGATACACCTACTGCAACATAGTTTGGAAGGGCTCTGATTGAACCGAGGCTTGAAAGAGCGACAATGGAGCCGCCACCATTCTTTTCCATAATACGAGCGGCTTCCTGGGCAGCAAATAAATAGGCTTTAGCATTAATGTTCTGTGTCCAGTCCCAGTGACTTTCTTCAATTTCCATTAAAGGTCTCAGTACACCTGAAGCCGCATTATTAATAAACACATCAAGGCGACCAAATGTTTCTTCCGCTTCGTTGAATAAAGACGTAATTTGCTTTACTTCGCCAACGTTGGCTTTAACAATATGTACAGTTATTCCAAATTCTTCTTCTAGCTCTTGCTTCGTTTGTTCAGCATCTTTCTTCTTCCTCATAAAATTAAGAACAAGGTTATACCCTTCGGACGCAAATTTTCGAGCTATTGCTTTTCCGATTCCACGAGTACCACCAGTTATTAAAGCTACTTTATTAGCCATTGCATTTCACCTCTTCAATTTCTAATCACTCCTATCATACAGGAACTGTCCAGCTGTGAAAAGTGATCACTAAAGAAGGAGAGATTCATGGTTGTATATTTCATAAAAGCATCATTCCTTTCATAAACCGTAATTATGCTATAATAAGCTTTAGTTAAAGAGAGAAAATTCCATAAAGAGTATGGGAGAGGAGACTGGAGATGAAAGTAAAAGTATTAAAACCAGTTTTTGCAGAAACAGCAAGTCAGCTTGTGAATACGGCAAGCCGCTTTCCTGAAACCATCCTACTGAAGAAGGACCACTGGGTAGTAGATGCAAAGAGTCTACTCGGCGTATTGGCGTTATCGCTTCAACCAGGTCAAACGCTTGAAGTTATTGTTGAAAACGAGGAATCCACAGATGTTACTGCATCATTTCTTGCGCTGGGCTTATTTGAAGAGGCGTGAGTCCTTCCTGATGGAAGGCCTTTTTTTTTGAAAACAGGAAATTCATTTTCATAAAACACATCCAAATTGCACTGAGTCACGTTAGCTATACATATGCCTTCCGCCCTTCGGGCTGGCGCCAGATGCGATGAAAAAGGAGAATGGTATGAGAGAACCTAATGATGCCGACCTTTATATGAAGGTACAGGCAAAAGATAAAGAAGCTCTCAAATCCCTTTACGATCAATATGAAAAACACTAAACTCTGGAAAGGTCGAGCACAGTATAACGAAGACAAAGGGAAATTCTCTTCCTGGCTTTTGACCATGACACGGCATACGTCAATTGATATCCTTAGAAAACAGTCAAAAGAACCAAATTTCGAATTGGATGAACGTGATGCGCTCCATAGTGACGAAGCTTCTGTGGAAGATCAGGTAGAATGGAAAGAGCGTCAGGAACTTAGATGTTCCTGCTTTTTTTATTTATGAAGTTTTGTCTATTAAAGGATAGAAGGGTTTCTAATAGGATTACTGGGGGTATATTTTACTAAATCCATATAAAATTTGATAATGTCAACCAGGTTAACTATCATAAATAGGTATGTGGTTGTTATTATTTCAAAATATTTTTGTGTTCCAAATGCAATTAGGAGTGGATGAAATGCATAAGGTTACAAAAGTTTATTCGATAGGCATCGCGATTGCGATTGTCTTTGTTGGTTGGGGCGTGATTATGCCTGGTAACCTTAACCAGGTTATGACGGTTTCACAGAATTTCTTTCTTGATCAGTTTGGCTGGTTTTATCAGCTGGCATCAATATTTTTTCTGGTTTTCGCTATTTATTTAATTTTTAGCCGATTTGGACATATTAAACTTGGAAAGGATACGGATAAGCCTGAATACAGCAGACTAACCTGGTTTGCGATGCTGTTTAGCGCCGGGATGGGAATAGGGCTATTGTTCTTTGGTGTGTCAGAACCAATGTCCCACTTTTCTACCCCGCCATATGGCGAAGGAGGAACTGTTGAATCAGCTCACCTTGCTCTTCGTTATACATATTTACACTGGGGTTTTCATGCCTGGGCAATATATGCAACAATTGCCCTGGCTCTCGCTTATTATAAATTCAGAAAAGGTGCGCCTGGCTTAATGAGCGCTACACTTTATCCACTGATAGGCGA
This sequence comes from Pseudalkalibacillus hwajinpoensis, assembly GCF_039851965.1. Taxonomy (NCBI): domain Bacteria; kingdom Bacillati; phylum Bacillota; class Bacilli; order Caryophanales; family Guptibacillaceae; genus Guptibacillus; species Guptibacillus hwajinpoensis. The sequence goes on from NZ_CP156674.1 coordinate 3,852,638, forward strand.
CCGAGTTAAAGGCCCAATCGGAATTACATTTGATGTTATTGCAGTTTATGCAACGATCTTCGGAGTAGCCGCCTCCCTTGGGCTCGGGGCGCAACAAATTAATGGCGGGTTAAGTTATTTAACGAACATTCCAAATAATTTTACAGTTCAGCTCATTATCATTGCAGTTATTACGATATTATTTACCGTATCAGCAGGAACAGGTATTAAAAAAGGGATTAAGTATTTAAGTAACGCCAATATGGTGTTAGCCGTACTATTGCTCATTTTGTTTCTTATTATTGGTCCAACTAAATTTGTCCTGGATTTATTCGTCACAACGTTTGGTGAATATGTGCAAAATATCTTTGCTATGGGTATGCGACTTGCCCCGATGAATGCCGACAATGAAACCTGGATTCAAAGCTGGACAATCTTCTACTGGGCATGGTGGATTGCGTGGTCTCCATTTGTAGGAACGTTTATCGCTCGTGTCTCTAAAGGTAGAACGATTAGAGAATTCATGGTCGCGGTAACCGTCGTTCCTACAGTTGTTTGTGCGTTCTGGTTTGGTATCTTTGGAGGTTCTGGAATCTTTTTTGATTTTACTCAGGGAACTGATATCGCCAGCCAAAGTCTTGAAACAGGATTATTCTTTCTTTACCAGCAGCTTCCGTTTGGGATGGTCCTAACAGTGATTACGCTCTTATTAATCGGCACATTCTTTATTACATCAGCGGACTCTGCCACATTTGTTCTTGGCATGCAAACGACAAATGGAAGCCTAAATCCACCTAATTTTGTAAAGTTTAGCTGGGGATTTCTACTTTCAGCTTCGGCGGTTGTTCTAATGGTCACAGGTGGGCTTGAAAGTATGCAAACAGCAATTATAGTTAGCGCATTCCCATTAACCATCATTCTGCTATTTACTTGCTGGGGTATGCTGAAATCATTTAATGAAGAGGTACCAAGAAAACAGCGCAGCGCTGACAAAAAACCGAAAATAAAGAAAGATATTAAAACGGTTTAACGACTGAAACCCACTGAAGAGCCTGCTCTTCAGTGGGTTTTTTTTGATGGCATTAATACTCAAGATTGGCAGAATGAATGAGAATTCGCTATGATAGTATCATGTGGACTAAAAAAAATAATACAAAAATAAGTAGTTGGTCAGCGCGTTTAGCTGCGGCGGACCCCGGCAGAACAAGATTGCATCAGGCAGCTAGAATTACAATCAGTGTATTGTCATCGGTTTTGACAATGATCTGGTTAACTTCTATATTAGGAATCGCCTTTACCCCGGCCATATTAGCTGGTGTAGTAGGGCTGTTGACTCTTTTACTTGTGAATGACGACACAGAAAGACAGAAAAAAATGACCACCTTATTGTTAGTGCTATCCAGTATAATTGCTTTATCCATAAGCACGTGGTTAGGCTCTTTGCCATACGTAACGGATGTACTATTTTTAATGGTTATTTTCTTCGCCTATTATACCCAGCACTATGGCTTTCGGTATTTTGGTATTTTTATGGTGGCATTTTTATCGATTTACTTCTCAACTCTGTTAAATCTTCACCCAGATGATCTACCTGGTTTTATCCTCGGAATTCTTGTGGGTGGTGCCTATTCATATATTTATCATTTCCAACTATTTCGCAATAGACCGAAAAAGCAGCTTATGCGAAGTATGAGTTCATTCCATATTCAAACTAACCTAACGCTAGATCTGGTGTTAGAAGGAATTGCAGATCCAACCCCTAATCGCCTTAGAATTTTCCTTCTAAAGCGAGATGTTAGAAAACTAAACGAATATGCTCAGGTCATTTCAAGTCAATTAACATCAACAAAACCTGGGGAAATATGGGACGGTATCGATGCAGAGCAATTAAGATTATATGTTTTTGATGCTGAAATGCTGATTGAAACCTTGTACCCCGCAGTAAAACGGCTAAAAGAAATGCATGCCCTTGAACACAATGAAGTAAGGAGGCTTCTTTATAAAGTAGTTGAATCGATCAGGGATGCAGAAGTATTGCGAAGTCATGATATCATAGGGAATTTAAAACAAACAGAAACAGTCATTGCAGAACTTAAATTACAGGTTGCTCACCTCAGGTTATCAAATCCTGAGAATAAAGATTGGTTATGGCTTATTAGAAGGATCGAATCAATAGCGAATCATCTAGTTGATAGTTCTGAGGAATTAGGAAAACGACGTATAGCGAACATTGAAGAAAGTGAAAGGTTAGAAGATGCAGAGGAAGTTAAACAAGAGAACGCTAAAAAAGAAGAGGATGAATCAATAAAACAACCGCGTCTAGCAACAAGGAAGGCCATGCAAGCGATCGTGGCGGGGGTGGCTGCGATCGTTCTAGGTTATTTCTTATCACCTGCTCACCAGTACTGGGTGCTATTATCAGCTTTTGTAGTCCTCCTCGGAACAGATACCGTAGGGATGACACTTCAAAAAGCTTCCCAGCGTTCACTAGGAACGATTTTCGGTGCGATTGCTGGTTTTGGACTTGCACATCTTTTGGCAGGGCAAATCATTCTGGAACTTGTAGCTTTGTTCTGCTGTATCTTTATGGCATTTTATCTTCTTTCCATTTCTTATGCGATGATGATGTTCTGGATGACGATGTTGATTGCAATCATGTATGATTTTATCCTCGGAGGAATTACAGAACAAATTCTGATGGCGCGTGTTTTTGATACGCTTGCAGGAGCATTTATCGGGTTTCTCGCAGCTGCTTTAATCTATCCTAGAAAGACAGGAGAAAAAGTTGCTGAAACAGCTGAAGATTTCCTTAATCAGCTCAGTGACTATGTGTCAGACTATCTCAATTCGTTTGTAGCTTCTGACAAAGAGTATGATTTTACGAATCAAGCATTCGGAATCGATGAGCAGATGAGGAAAATTACAGAAGATGCCAGGCCACTTAGAAATAGGCCGGCGATACTCGCGCGATCTGGTATTGAAAGGTGGCTTACTGTTCTCACAGCCATTAATTATTTCGCAAAGCACCTTCTGGCTTCTACAAACAGAAACAATCGAGCTCAGATGATTTCTGGAACAGAGGATACGGTGATGCTGATTAAGTATGCTTTGACACATAATATCCAAACCCTGCTTCGGTTACTGAAAGGTGAAACAGGTATCTATCTATACAATTTGAACAAACAGCGTGAGCGTATTGAAGGTCTTTCTGAAAACTTAACACATGAGGATATTGAAGTGAAAAAATTTGTGAATGATCTTTATTATATCTGGAGAATCAATCAATCACTTCTGGTCCTTGGAAAAGAGCTTGGTTCGATTAAGAATAGAGACGCCTCAACAGAAGAATTGCTAAACTAGCAAAAACCGAAGCGGATGCTTCGGTTTTTGTTAGTTATAGAAGCAATAAGAAGAAAATCGTAAGGAGAGCAATGAAACTTCCCCCCACGATAGATGTAATGCGATATCTTCCTTCCTTCTCTGTTAATTCCATAAATACCTGAAGTTGAATGACAATTTGAATACATGCAAAGGTAAGGAGAGCGATGATGAGCAAGTTGGTCGATAAGTCACTTATCATAACAAGACAAAATGCAAGAACGGTTAACACGATCATCACTATAAAATAGGAGAACAGTTTGATGACATGTGGTTTCTTACTCTTCACCTTTCTCACACCTTTCCTAATAAATAGACAACTGTGAATATAAATACCCAGATTACATCAATAAAATGCCAGTAAAGACTTGCAATGAACAATTTTGGACCAGTAACTTCATTAATTCCTTGAATCCACATCTGAACAAGGAGCAATGAAATCCATACTACTCCAAAAAGAACGTGGGTTCCGTGCGTCCCCAGCAGGATGTAAAAGCCTCCAAGAAAGGCGCTTGTGGAAATTGTTGCCTCTTTTTGTACATAGGCAAGGAATTCTCTTATTTCCATGCCGAGAAATCCCAGTCCCAATAAAATGGTTACAATAAACCAAATAAGTGTGGCTACTTTATTTCGGCGTTGAAGCATGTAAACGCCAATGGCACAGGTGAAGCTACTTGAAAGTAACAGAATCGTCGAGATCATAACCTCTCCAAGCTTAAATAGTTCACTTGGAGCGGGGCTATCGGCAGTTAATTCTTTAACAGCTAGATAAACACCAAATAAACAGCCAAAAACAACGATTTCTGCTCCGATCAGGAACCAGAAGGCAAGAATATTCATTTGAGCCGTTTTGCCATTGAATAATCCTTTCTCTAAGGAATACTCCATTACTTCTCAACCCCTTTGTCTTTGGACATCACTGTGTTCTTTGGGATATAGTAACCATCTTTATTTTGAAAAGAACGAACGCCCATCAGTAGGAAAACGCCAAGCATACCAGTAATTGCAACGAACCATATTTCAAAAACAAAACCAAATGATGCGATGAGAAATGCAAGTCCCATTAAAGCGGGTAATGAACTTGAAGAAGGCATGTGAATATCCTCATATTCGCCGATGAAATCAATGTTCTCTTTGCCGTTTTCGTATGCATCCCATAGCGGTTCTCTGCTCCGGATTACGGGTTTTCTAGCAAAGTTATATGCAGGGGATGGGGATGGGATGGTCCACTCCAGCGTACGCCCTCTTTTAAACCATGGATCATGCGCTGTAACACTCTTACCATAGCGGACGGTTATATAAATGTTTACCATGAAAAATAAGACACCAATGCCCATTAAGAAGGCACCACAGGTACTAACAAAGTTCAGCCATCCAATTCCTGCTCCTTCCGGATAAGTAAATACGCGTCTCGGCATTCCCATTAATCCCATGATATGCATAGGAAAGAATGTAATATGGAATCCAACGGCGAATGTCCAGAAGTTCCATTTTCCTAAAGTTTCATTAAGCATCTTTCCAAACATTTTTGGCCACCAGAAGTAGACGCCTGAAAGTACTCCAAAAATAGTTGCTCCAATAATGACATAATGCAAGTGGGCGACTACAAAATAACTATCGTGATACTGGTAGTCGGCAGGAACAGTACCCAGCATTACTCCGGTTACTCCACCAATAACAAAGGTGAAGATAAAACCGAGCGCGTAAAGCATCGGGGTATCAAATCGGATCCTCCCGCCTCGCATTGTAAAAAGCCAGTTGAAAATTTTAATCCCTGTAGGAACTGCAATTAACATCGTTGTAATTGCAAAGAACACATTAATGTTTGCTCCGAGTCCAACAGTAAACATGTGATGAACCCATACCATAAATCCAAGGAAACCGATTAATATAATAGCTTTCGTTTAGAAAAGGTGCTGATGACGTCTGAGAAAATACCAAAAGCAGGAAGTGCGATAATGTATACCTCCGGGTGACCAAATATCCAGAAAAGGTGCTGCCAGATTAATGGATTTCCCTCAGAGCCTGACAGGATAACCGTTCCAAATAAACGCTCAACCGTCAATAGCAATAGGGCAACGGCAAGCGCTGAAAAAGCATATACAATCAAAATAGAAGTGATAAACATTGACCAGGTTGAAAGTGGCATTCTCATAAAACGCATACCAGGGGTCCGCATTTTGATTATGGTAACGATGAAATTAATGCCCCCCATTATCGTACCGAGACCTGCAACCTGGAGGCCAATAGGGTAATAGCTGTTACCTGGCCCTGGAGTGAATTCCTTTAAAGCGAGGGGAGCATAGGTGGTCCATCCGGCGTTAGGGGAGCCACCAGCTACAAAACTCGCATTAATGAGAATTCCTCCAGAAATAAATAGCCAGAGGCTTAATGAATTGAGAAACGGAAAGGCGACGTCCCTTGCGCCGATTTGTAGGGGAACAATCACATTCATCAGTCCAATGAGGAGAGGGGTTGCAACTAGAAAGATCATCACAGTTCCGTGTGTACTCGTAAGTTGGTTAAATCTATCCCCCTGAAATACCCAGAATTCATTCGCTGGAAAAGCCAATTGCATGCGAATGAGAAGTGCTTCGATTCCTGCCGTATAAAAAATAGGAACGATACAAATAAATACATAACGCCGATTTTTTTATGGTCAGTTGAAGTCATCCAAGCCCAGAGCCACTTCCATTTATGATATTTCGTTAATAAATAGACTGCTGCAATCGCCATGATTGTGAAAGACAGATCAGCAAAGATAATATCTGATGGTAATGACATAAAGTAATCAATAATCGTGCTCATTTGTTAATCCTCCTCTCTCTCAGCTGAAGACTTTACCCAGTTTAAGAATTCATCTTTCTCCACAACATCTGTATTGAAGCTCATTAAAGCGTGGTTTGCGCCACAGAGTTCCGCACATTTCCCGTCATACGTACCAGGTTCAATTGCTGTCAGAACAAGCGTATTCTCCTGATGAGGAAGAGCGTCTTTTTTTCCGCCAAGTCTTGGGATCCAGAATGAATGAATCACATCTTTTGAATGCAGTTTAAAAATAACAGGACGATTGACTGGAAGTTTAAGTTCGTCTAGAAGAGTAATATTGTACTCAGGGTAGTGAAAGGTCCATTGAAACTGCTCTGCAGTTACCTCCACAATGAGGGGGTTTTGATCATTTGTAGGTGTTTCATCAAGCTGATATGTAGTAGCAAGCGTTGGTACCGCAAGGACGACTAAAATCACAATTGGAAGCACGATCCAGGTGATTTCAACCTTTTTGTCACCTTCTATTTGAACTGGAAAATCATATTCCTGCCCTGGGCGCTCACGGTATTTAATGAGAAAACGGGTAAATAATGTGAAAACAACGATTAATACGATGCTCATTAGTAATAAGCTAAACCAGAGGAGACTTAATTGTTCTTCAGCTGCAGTGCCTTTTGGGTCAAGAAGGGCAATATTAGAGCATCCCGATAGAAGAACAAGTACAAAACATATGGTAAGACGGTTCATCGTCTTTAACATTAGATTTCACTCCTTCCATTACCTGTTTATTTGTCTTTTGTCAGTACCCCTAATAAGAAATGATAAAACGAGAAGTGAAAGCGTTTGTAAATGATGTTCAAAAGATCATGCCCTTTTATATGATCTATTTTCATATTCGTAAAACAGTAAAAAAGTAGTTTGTTGAAGTTTGAGTAGTGTAAAAGCAATGAGTAGTCAAATAGTAGAGTTATAGGAGGATTCACATGATTAACAACAAGACTGTATTTATTACAGGTGCAGATAGAGGAATCGGGTTTGAAATAGGAGAGACATTTGCAGCAAATGGAGCAAATGTTGTATTGTCTGACATAAATGAACAAGGTACAGAAGAAGCTGCAAAGAAGCTAAAAGACAAAGGGTACGAAGTCATTGGTGTAAAAGCGGATGTGACGAATGAAAATGAGATCAAAGCAGCCATTGATCGCACAGTAGAGGAGTATGGCCGTTTAGATGTATTAATTAACAATGCAGGACTTCAACACGTGTCAGCTCTAGAAGAATTTCCTACTGAAAAGTTTCGTATGATGCAGGATATTATGCTTACAGCTCCGTTTATTGCAACAAAATATGTGTTCCCAATTATGAAAAAGCAGGGTTTTGGAAGAATCAATAACATGGCTTCTATTAATGGAGTGATTGGATTCTCAGATAAAGCAGCGTAAAATAGTGCCAAGCATGGTGTGATTGGACTTACTAAGGTAGCCGCTTTAGAGGGTGCTGACATGGGATTGCTGTAAATGCAATGGCGCCTGGTTATGTCGATACACCGCTTGTAAGAGGTCAAATGGAGGATCTTGCTAAAGACCGTGGCGTTGAAGTTGAGAAGGTTCTTGAAGAAGTAATCTATCCACTTGTTCCGCAAAAACGTCTTCTTAAGGTTAAGGAAATTGCTGATTATTCTATGTTTATTGCAAGTGATGCTGCAAAAAGCATTACAGGACAGGCATTACTTATTGATGGTGGTTATACTGCACAATAATGAAATCATAAAAGTTAAAAGCAGCACTCGCATAAAACGCGGGTGTTGCTTTTTATTTCAATTAGGCAGTGCAAGGTAATGTTATTTACCACTGAATGCAATTTGTACACCGATTAGAGCGAGAAGTGCTCCTTTTACGAGATTGATTTTTCTTGAAATAGTGGTGCTTTTGTTCACGACCTTAGAGATTTTACCCGCAAAAATACTGATGATGCTAAAAATGACAAGGGCCTGGATAATGAAAATTAGTCCAAGTAAAACCATCTGTAACGCAGGAGAACCCACCTCTTGATTAACGAACTGTGGAAGTAGAGCAAGAAAGAAAAGAGAAACCTTCGGATTCAGGATGTTCATAATGATTCCTTTCCGATAAAGAGAAGCGTAAGGGCGTGAGCGCTGTTTATGAATGGCAGCGGTTGTTTCCCTGTCTTTAATAGCCTGATAGGCAAGATAAAGCAAATAGGCAGCACCCAAATATTTAACAACGGCAAAAGCAATTGATGATTGGTATAGAATGGCGGATATGCCTGCTGCTGTAGCGGTGATATGAACTAGGAGACCTGAGCAAAGCCCAAGTGAAGTCGCAATACCAGCCTGCCTGTTTTGAGATATACTTTGAGCAAGAACAAATAAATTGTCAGGACCAGGCATAAGGGTCAGAACAACGGCAGCACCTAGAAACGAGAGGAGCAGTGAAAAGTCCATACAATCTTCTCCTTTATAATTGATATTGTTTTAGTATAAATGAGAGATATCATTTCGAAAAGCTATTTAAAGAAGCGCCAAGGGTTTATGATACAGATAGACCTTGTTTTAGCCATCTGAAGTCATTTGTAAATGGTGAGGGATAATCATTAGCTACGGGGTGTATCCAGTGCAGGTTTTGATTGAAATGGTTATGAGTTTGACAGAAGTCGCATTAATGGTATAATTCTGACATCTTTGCAATTGGAGGACCTTTGCTATGAAACCAATTCTAATTGATTTCCCAAACGAATTTATAACAGAACGTTTACATATTCGCCTGCCCAGACCGGATGACGGAAAAATTGTTTATGAATCAATCAAGTCGTCCTTAACTGAACTTAAGGAATGGATGTCTTTTGCACGGACAGAGCAGACCATTGAAGACGTGGAGGCCAATATAAGAGAATCTCATGCTGCTTTCTTAAAAAGAGAGGATCTAAGATTATTATTGTTTCATAAAGAAACAGGAGAATTAATCGGTTCTTCTGGACTTCATCGAATTGATTGGGCTGTACGAAAATTTGAAATCGGTTACTGGATAGATTCCAGATTTTCTGGTAAAGGATATATGACTGAAGCAGTTAGAGGAATTACTGAATTTGCATTTAATGAGCTTGAAGCCAGAAGGGTAGAAATCCGATGTGATGTGAAGAATGTGCGGAGTAGAAAAATTGCGGAACGAGTAGATTATGATCTCGAAGGGATTCTACGAAATGAAAAGCTATCTATAGATGGTGATGAAACTAGGGATACATGTGTTTACGCGACAATAAAGAACTGAATCGGTCGTGCTTTTTGCAGTTTTAGAAGAGGGTAGTCTCTTCATAATAGTAAATCAACCCATTGTCTGTATGAAGAAGGAGAAAGTAGGGGGGATCAAGAAACTACCTAAAGTAAGAAACTATTAAGTAAGATGGAGGGGACCACGGTGATTGAGCGAGCTAGTTTGGAAGAGAGAGAGTATATCTTATCGAATTCGATCCAGTCTGTTAATGAAGGAACAACGAATCCTGGTATCATTCGGGAAGAGAAAGCACTTGAGATTGTTTCATCTATTCTTGAGCGAGGAGGCTATCACCTTGTTTATCGAGATGGGAATGAGATTGCCGGGTGGGTGTTACTTGGAGAAAATACCGATTATTTTACAGAAAATAAGCATGGTTTTATATATGATGTGTTCGTATTTCCTAAATTTCGCGGCAAGCGCTATTCTAAGAAGCTGGTTGAGGCTAGTATTCAGAATTTTAAGGAGCAGGGTTATGACGAGATTCGTTTGAATGTCTACTCCTCAAACTTTGCCAAGTATATTTATAAAGACATCGGTTTTAAGGAATTACAAACGATCATGGTTTATAAATAAACTCTATTAGTCTCTTTATTAAGAAATCAAGCACGTCTTTAGGGTGTTTCTTTTCATTTATTAAAAGAATGTGAAAAGGAACTCATAATCAATCATTTTACCTAGGGAACTTGCTACACTACATTTGCAGGAACTTCCCCGGTTCCTGCCCCCCTTAAAATATAAAGTGTGAGCCCCATGCATTTCCCGGCATGGGGCTTTTCCTGTCTAAATGAATTCGGACGATTATCATACTTAACTAATAATATGACAAGAAAAGAGGGAGAATAGTGGATTACCGATTTGCTTTATTGGATGAGGAAGAGGTAGAGAGAATAATTTCATGGAAATATGATGGCATCTACTCATTTTACGATATGGAAGCGGATGATGAAGATCTTCAGGAATTTCGAGAGAACGCAGCTAATAACAAAAACTATTGGGGTGTATATGAGGCTAACATCCTTATCGGTTTTTTTACATTTATAGAAGGTTCCAAAGGCACGGTGGAAATCGGACTTGGTTTAAGTCCACAACAAGTTGGGATTGGGAAAGGATACGACTTTCTTCACGCCGGCTTGCAAAAAGCACATGAGTTATACCGCCCTACAACGCTAGAAATGGCTGTAGCAGAATTTAACCAGAGGGCAATTAACGTGTATCTAAAAGCGGGTTTTGCCATTACTCATTCGTTTATCCAGCGGACTAATGGAGGAGAATATACCTTCATTCGAATGAGAAAAGACTCGGGCTTAATCTAGGGCAAATGAAAATGGATATTGCAAATCGCATCGCTTACCGTTAGAATTATAAACAATTCTAAATATTTAATCCTTATCAAGAGTGGCAGAGGGACTGGCCCGATGACTCCCGGCAACCTTATTAAAGGTGCTAATTCCAGCAGAGTGATGCTCTGAAAGATAAGGAGGAGCCTGTCATCTATCAAAAGACTCTTCCTCACCCAGGGGAGAGTTTTTTTGTATCATTAAGTTACTGGAGAGGTGTGTTTCTCGTGAAAAAAGCTGATCGTATTCGTAAAATGAAGGTTCCAGATGCAAGTGAAAAGTATGGTGATCGTTTGCCCCCGGGTCAGGTGCTTACCGAAAGATTTCCTATTCTACATGAAGGCGAGGTCCCTCAGTATGATTTATCTTCATGGGATTTGGCTATTTTTGGTGAAGTAGAAAAATCCTCTAGACTTACTTATGAGAAAATATTAGCTCTACCGCAGAAACAGATCACATGTGATATCCACTGTGTAACAAGGTGGTCTCGGTTCGATAATACCTTTGAAGGAGTATTATTCAAAGATCTGATAAGAGAACTGGGCATTGTTCCAAAGAGTGAACACATAATGCTTCATGGTGACCACGACTACACAACAAATATTCACATTTCAGATGTTATGGGAGATGATGTGATTCTTGCCCATTCAATAGATGGAAAGAAATTAACTGAAAAGCATGGGTGGCCATTAAGACTTATTGTTCCTCACCTTTATTTCTGGAAAAGTATTAAATGGATCAGGGGGATTGAATTTATTAAGGAAGATAAACCTGGTTTCTGGGAACAGAACGGTTTTCACAATCATGCAGACCCGTTTGTTGAGGAAAGGTTCTCAGGGGAAGATTTAGACTTACCTGAGGATGAATGGGAGAAGAAGGAATTCGACTGAATACCAGATGAAACATATAACGGTCATTAAGAAAAGGAAGAAGCTGATTAGTCTGAAGAAAAACGTTATTTCATTATTCGTTCTAATAACGATCAGTTTACTAGTGTTCTTCCTCCCGGATGCAAGAGAGGTGGCTAAGACCCTCCTTAACGAACGCACTGTTGAGGCCTGACAGAAAGCATTCGTAAACTAGGGTTCTACGGGATAATGATTTCTATTTCCTTAATGATTTTACATAGTGTTGTTTTTATTCCTTCAGAAATTATCTTATTTGCCAATGTCACTCTCTATGGATTGTGGTTAGGGACGTTATATACATGGATCGGGGCAATGCTTGGAGCTTATCTCTCTTTTTATCTTTCTAAATTCCTTGGAAGAACGTTTGCTGTTAAGATGATTTCCGCTCAGAGAATTGCTCGCTTTGATGAGTGGTTCCAACAAAAAGGGGTAAGAGGATTGTTCTATATGCGATTAATCCCTGTTTTTTCCTTTAATCTCCTTAATTATGGAGCAGGATTAACTAAAATATCGTTCTGGCAATTTACATGGACAACGGGGGTTGGAATCCTGCCGCCTTCATTGTTGATGGCATGGCTATATCAGCATGCGATGAACAGCTTCTTGGGAATTGTGTTATTAAGTTTCTTTGTTGCACTATTGATGATAGGATCCTATTCTCTAAAGAAAAGGCAAAATGATAAAACTTTTTATAAAGAAAAGTCGTAGCCATGAAAGCCATAGTAGCAACGGTTTTCATGGTTGTTTTTGGCTGTAGAAAAGAAAATCTAAAAAAGAATGATCCAAACTAATCTTCTCTCCGTTAGCTAAGTGTAAAAAAAATTAAGGGGAGTGGATTTGAAAATGAGAACGGAAAAGAATATGAAGAAGAAAGTAATTGACTGGAAAAAAGGACTTCTAATTGTACCGATTAGCTTTTCACTACTAATTCCTACATCAGGCGCATTTGCTCATAATGGGGAAAACCACATGGACAAACCTACAGTGGAAACGCCAGCTGCTGACCTTCGAGCTGATCTTGGTCAACTACTAAGTGAGCATGCTTATCTTGCAGTTGAAACAATGAGAAAAGGTGCTGAAGGTTCTGCTGACTTTGAAGCTTCTGCAGGAGCATTAAGTGCGAACACGGAAGATTTAACAGCAGCAATCACTTCAGTTTACGGCGAGGAAGCCGGAGCTGAATTTAATGAAATCTGGAGTAACCACATTGGCTTCTTCGTGGATTACGTGAAAGCAACTGGTAATGAAGACGAAGATGCAAAGCAAAAAGCACTTGAGAATTTAGAAGGTTACAAGAGTGATTTCTCCATGTTCCTTGAGAACGCAACGGGTGAACGTCTAGAAGCAGAAAATCTTTCAGAAGGATTACAGGCTCACATCAATCAGTTAATTGGTGCTTTTGATAGCTATGTTGCAGGTGACTACGAAAAGGCTTACGAGCATGAACGTGAAGCAATTGCCCACATGCATATGGTTGCTAAAGGATTCTCAAGCGCGATTACAGATCAATTTCCTGATAAATTTGAAAACACTAACGCAGTGACACCAGCATCTGATCTTCGTGCTACACTTGGTCATCTTCTATCAGAACACGCTGGACTTGCAATGATGACGATGCAGAATGGTATTGATGGATCAGAAGACTTTGATGCATCTGCAGCAGCTTTAAGTGAAAACACAGATGATCTTGCAGCAGCACTTACTTCTGTATATGGTGAAGAAGCTGGTAAGCAATTTAAAGAAATGTGGTCAGGTCAATCGAGGGCTGGCAGGTGATTTTTCGAGATCCTTCACTATTTGAAGCCTTACTAACGACAATTAAATTAGCTGTTATGGTCGTCGTACTGAATTTAGTACTGGCCATTCCTGCTGCTAAAGCCCTTTCGTTGTACTCTTTTAGGGGAAAGATTACTTGAAGCTTTATTGCTTTCCCCAATTTTAATACCTGGTATACTTCTTGCAATGGGGCTCCAATTCACGTTAATAAAAGCAGGATTGGGAGATCGGTTGACAGGGGTTCTTCTCGTTCACCTTATTCCTACTTTACCGTATGCGATTCGAGTGATGAGAGCAGGTTATGAACGACTAGGTACTGGATTAGAGGAACAGGCAGCCGTACTAGGTGCTACACCGTTTATTCGTTTTCTAACGGTTTCACTTCCTCTCCTGTTACCAAGTATCAGAAGTTTAATGTTACTTACATTTGTAATTTCACTTGGGCAATATGCGCTAACCGCTATTATTGGTGGTGGAGCTGTGAGTACTTTGCCACTTCTGTATTATCCCTATTTCTCAAGTTCGAATGAATCAGTTATCGCAGGTTTTTCTATTATATTTGCTATGCTACCGCTCCTTTTTATTGGGAGTGTAGAAATCGTACTGAGGCTGGTAATTCGAACAGTTAATCGGGTTTGAAAGGAAGATCAATTTGAAAAACCAGCTTATAATGTGCAGAAACCTTACCAAAAAATATGGAAGTTCTTCCATACTTAACAATGTGTCCTTTAATCTTGAAAAAGGTGAGCATTTTACAATAGTAGGCCCGTCAGGCTGTGGTAAAACAACGTTATTACGCTGTCTTGCCGGCCTGGAAACGCTCGATCGTGGCGAAGTCGATTTAAACGGAAAGTCTATAATTACTTTGAAGCCAGAAGAGCGTCCTGTTGTCCTGATGTTCCAGGATGCATTGTTATTCCCTCATTTAACCGTGATTGAAAATGTGACATACGGATTGAAGCGTCGAAGGATAGCAAGAAAAAAGCGGCGAGAGATAGCAGAAGAAATGCTTGAGAAAGTAAAACTTTCGAAATGGATAGACACCTACCCTCATGAATTATCAGGAGGTCAGAAACAGCGTATTTCTTTGGCTCGAGCCCTTGTGCTGAAGCCTGATCTTCTTCTTCTTGATGAACCATTCAGTTCCCTTGATGCGGCTCTTAGAGAATCTCTTAGAGGGGAAGTAAGGGAATTGTTAAGGAAAGAGAACATCTCTTCATTATTTATTACTCATGATCGAGACGAAGCAATTGAAATGGCCGATCGTCTTGCTGTCATGGATCATGGGAGGTTAATTCAAGTGGGTGATCCATATAGTGTGGTCACTCAACCAACCTCAATGGAAAGTGCGAAGATCATCGGCGAAGGTATGGCTCTGAGTGAAGGGTTTATTCCTCTTAACAGTCTTACCGCAGTTCTCTATCATCAAATTACTAGTGACCCGACCATGGTTACTATCTTCGGCAAAGTAACCGCTGTTACAGTAAAAAACAATATTCCATGCTATCGGGTCACCTGGGAGCACGGCACGATATTAGCGAAGTCGAAAAATCAACTGGCGTCTGGTCAGGATGTTTATCTCACTGCACCGAAACGCTCAGTTAAAAGGTATGAGACAGACCACCGGAGAAAGAATCAATGACAAAAAGAACATTTTTTAAAGGCCTATCCATAACCTTACTTGTTCTTGCTATATATGTACTGAATCAAAATGTCTTTGAGTTTCGACCATCCTCTCTTCGTGACTGGATCGGGTCGTTTGGCTTTTATGCACCGCTGGTATTCTTAATTATTTGTATCGCTAGACCATTTGTACTCTTTCCAACATCCATTTTATCCATAACAGGCGGATTGGTATTTGGTCCTTATCTTGGAACATTATTAGCCGTGATAGGTGGTTCTACCGGAGCACTCCTATTCTTTGCTCTCGCGAGGAAGCTCGGATTAAACATTCTACCGAAATCCTGGCGTGAGCGTGGGGAAAGTCTTGAACAACGACTTACGGAGAAAGGTTTTTCCTACGTTTTGCTTTTACGCTTAGTGCCTTTTCTCCACTTTGATTTAGTTAGTTATGTTTGTGGCGTTTCGAACGTAAACAGACGGAAATACTACATGGCAACATTAATCGGGATGCTTCCAGGTGCACTTGCGTTAAATTTTCTCGGCGCAAGCTTTCTATCAAACAACATTTCTTCTATCATCATTGCAGCTGCAGTCTTACTATTACTCTTGATTATCAGCTTATATATTCGAAGAAAAGCATTTGGATCCTCGATTGAAGAGGAGCTCTAATAAGAAAGGATGGTGCTGTCTTGCTCGATACTCACGCACGAAAATATGTACAGCCCATCATGAACCGTACAGCTGACTGGCTGCTAAGCATAGGTTTAAGTGCCAATCAAGTTACCGTGATGTCGTTTATTATTGGGGTGTCATCAGGGCTTTTTATTTATTTTGATCAGTTCATTTGGGCAGTCTTTGTTCTCTGGCTTTCAGGCTATCTGGATGCAGTCGATGGGACGATGGCTCGAAAAACAAAACCCTCGGCATTTGGAACGGTAATGGATGTAAGTTTCGATCGAGTGGTTGAAATCAGCACTATCCTTGGACTTGCGTTTCGTTTCCCGGGTTCTATTTGGGCACTATTACTATTAAGCACGTCAATTATTTTTGCAATGACCATCTTCCTGACAGTTGGTGCAGTTTCTGAAAAGAAAGGTGTTAAATCTTTTTATTACCAGGCAGGAGCTGCAGAACGTACAGAAGGGTTTATCCTGTTTACAGTAATGATTCTTTTTCATGACGTATTAACAATTTTGACGCTAGTATTCGTAGTAATTGAATTATTTACAGCCTTTCAAAGACTTACTGAAGCAAAAAGGATACTGGGATAGAAGAGCGGGAAATGATGTTAGAATACGATATAATTGTTATAGGCGGTGGCTCAGGTGGCTTAACTGCAGCGGCTGGTGCAGCGAATATGGGAGCAAATGCCGCTTTAATAGATGACCAGCCTGGATTTGGTGGAGACTGTCTACACTTTGGTTGTGTCCCTTCTAAAGCATTTATTACAGCTGCAAAAGAAGTTCACGCGGTTTATAAGGGAGCTGCTGAATTTGGACTAACAGTAAGTGGAAATGTACTATTCGAACGTGCGATTGAACGTGTTAAAGAAGCAATCGATGAGATTCAGGAATCTGATAGCGATGAACGCTTTGAGGAACTTGGTGTTGATATATTTAGAGGAAAAGGTGCATTTCAAGGTGAGTACACCGTGACCATCAATGGCGAAAACCCTATTAAAGGTAAACGGATCGTCATTTCAACGGGTTCACGTCCGAATGTTCCTCCAATCGATGGAGTAGAAAATGTTTCGTATATCACAAACGAAACGATTTTTAACCTCGATCAACTTCCACAAAGTGTCGTATTTATTGGGGGAGGACCAGTTGGACTTGAACTTGCTCAATCCCTTTCAAGATTCGGTTCTGATGTTACAGTGTTGGAAACTTCAAACTCTATTTTCAAAAAGGAAGATCATGATATTATCCCGTTCGCAACTAAAGCACTCGAGAAAGAATTGACATTCGTCTTTAACGTACAGGTAACCGGTATTTCAGAACAACATGGGAAGAAAGTAATTGCTTATAAGGTCAATGGCGAAGAAATTGCAATTGAATCCGATGCGGTTATGATGTCAGCTGGTAGAAAGCCTAATACTGAAAGATTAAATTTAGAAGGTGCCGGCGTTGAAACAAACAAAGGATTTATTAAAGTGAATGCGTCTCTCCAATCAAATAAATAACATATTTACGCAATAGGAGATGTAAATGGAGCCTTTCCTTTCACACACGGAGGTGGCATGGAAGGGAAGCTTATTGTTCAAAATGCAGTATTTGGATTGAAACGAAAAGTTAGCTATGATAATGTACCGTGGGTTACGTATACGGTACCTGAAGTTTTTCATTTAGGATTAACCGAGCAAGAAGCAATAGAAAAGCATGGAGAAAAGATCCGCGTCTTTAAAGTTGGAACAAACGATGTCGATCGGTTCATTGCGGAACGTAAGAAGGAAGGCCTTGTAAAAGTTATAACAGATATGAAAGGTCACATCATTGGTGCCCATGCTGTTGGAGAAGATGCGGGTAGCTGGATGCAGGAAATTGTTTTTGCAAAAGAGCATGGACATAAATTCGGCGATATATCTACAGGTTATTCACCCATACCCAACCAGAGGGGCGATATTAAACCAGGCAGCTGACTTGTACTGAAGAGAAAAGTTATTTGATGGATGGTTACCTAAGGTTTCCAAAAAATATATTAAATGGGTTCGATAA
Source organism: Pseudalkalibacillus hwajinpoensis (assembly GCF_039851965.1). NCBI lineage: Bacteria > Bacillati > Bacillota > Bacilli > Caryophanales > Guptibacillaceae > Guptibacillus > Guptibacillus hwajinpoensis. The sequence continues at coordinate 3,870,415 of NZ_CP156674.1, forward strand.
AAGATTAGGAGGTTCGGTGTGAAGAATTTGTTATTAGTTGGAGCAGGACATGCTCACCTCCATGTTTTAAAAATGCTTCAGGAAGAAACGCTTGATTTAAATGTAACCCTGATTTCTCCTTCTGAATATCAATATTATTCAGGGATGTTTTCAGGCTACCTGGAAGGCTTGTACTCAGAAGAAGATATGCGCGTGCACATGCCTTCCCTTGCTGAGAAAGCAGGGGTAACATTTGTGCAGGGAGCTGCCTTATCAATTGATGCAACAGGAAAAGTTGTTTTAACTGAAAAAGGTGATATTCTTTCTTATGATCTGTTATCTCTAGATATAGGCTCGCTTACCGGAGGGATCGATGTACCGGGAGCAAGAAGCTATGCGCTTCGCATTAAGCCGAATTATCGAATTGAAGAAGTGGCAAAAGTCATGTGGGAAGCTGAGAACCCAGTTGTAGTAGGTGGGGGGGCAGCGGGGGTTGAAATGGCTCTTGCACTGACAGCTAGAAGAGCAGAGGAAGGAAAACAAGCTGTGACTCTTCTTTCTCATTCTCCCCTACTACGTGACTCATCGCAAAAAGCTCAAAAGAAAATTGAACATATAACAAGAAATAAGGGGCTTGGGGTATACTTGCAAGAAAAAGTGACGAATGTGACATCGAGTAGCATTGTCACCTCATCAGGTAAGCAAATCATTTATGACCAATTACTATGGCTCACCGGGCCTAAAGCACCAGAGCTATTCAGAATATCTAATCTTCCTGTTGACGAGGCCGGTTATTTACTTGTTGAAGAAACACTTCAGGTCAAGAAGTATCCATCTATCTTTGCAGCTGGAGATTGTGCCACTTTAAGGGAATATCCTGATCTTCCAAAAGCTGGTGTGGTTGCAGTTCGACAATCAGATGTTTTATGGACTAATCTTAAAGCATTTATCGAGGGAAAAGATGGCGTGCGATTCCAGCCGAAAAAAGCTTATTTATCCATCCTTTCAACGGGTAAGCGCAAGGGGTTGCTATTATATGGGAAAATGGTCCTTCACCACCGATTATCCTGGACATTGAAGAACAGCATCGACCGGAAATTTATGGAGAAATACAAGAGTTAATAGTAATAAGCAGTCTGATTTTTCAGCCTGTTTTTTTCTTGTTACTGAAAACTAAATAATCAGTGAATCAATAACCGATTTACAACTTCTTATGTGCAATCACCCCTTTAACAAGTTTATAATGAAATCAAAGCATCTAGTTATTTAATCCTTTAATCCTTAAGTGCTAAAAAAAGCAAAGAACACCATCAGATGGTGCTTGAACATATGAACGGTGTAATGGAATTGAAATTATTGGGGTTATCATTGAAAACAGCGGAGAGGAGCAAAAAGGATGAAAGTTACATTTACAGATAAAGCAATTGAAAGATTAGAGCATGAGCCTGACGGCTACTTTAAACTAAATTATGACATTGAGGACTGCGGGTGTGTCGTGAATGGGGTAACGCAACTCATTCGTGGAAATGAACTTGGGGACTTTAACATGGTGTTGGAATCAAACTTCCGCCCTGTTAGAATCCAGAAACAATATGCCGTATTCTTTGATGAATCAATGAAAATTGATTACTTGCCCAAATACCAGTGTTTTATGCTTAAAAGTGATAATGAAATTTTAAACCCAAGAATGCGCTATATTAGTGAGGTTTAAAATAGGGGAGGACAAGCAGGCGTGACATTTGCCATCTATTTTTTTATTTTCTTTATTGTATTTATGTTAGTAAAGGGGATTATGAATTTAATTAAGGGACAAAAGATGGATCGGATCACTCTGGTGGGGGGCATCATCCTCGCCCTGATTTATAGTACGATTTTGACCATCATAAAAGGATGAAAGAAAGCACACAAAATTGTGTGCTTTTCAACTAGTTAACCATAATATTTATATGTTCACTAAGACTGTGTGGCATTTTCTTTTAAATAAAGGCTACGAACTGGTGTAGAAATTCTTCTTGATAGATGAGGTTCTATCACATCTATCGCCTCCATAAGCCTTTTAAGGTCAATTCCGGTGGAAATTCCCATTCGTTCGAGCATATATACAACACTCTCCGTTGCAACATTGCCCGTAGCCCCTCTTGCAAAAGGACAGCCGCCAAGCCCGCCAGCCGAAGTATCAAACCTTGAAATGCCCGCCTGCAAACAGGCGTAAATATTGGCTAGTGCCATGCCTCTCGTATCATGAAAATGAGCGGTTATGAGAGTTCTTGGAAATTCTGAAGTAAGGTGTTGAAAAAGCGTATACGATTCTTCAGGGGTAGCCATTCCAATCGTATCAGCAACGCTAAGCTCATCTACTCCTGCTTCAACAAACTTCCGACATACTTCAGTGGTATCAACTACATCCACTCTACCTTCATAAGGACAATAAAACGCCGTCGAAATACAAGCACGTACAAAATAGTTTTCAGCTTTCAATTCTTGAACAAGAGGAAGGAGCTCCTCAAGTAAACGGTCGGTCTTCTTGTTGCTGTTTTTCTCATTAAATGAGTTGCTAACACCGGCAAAAAGAGCAATAGAAGAAACATTTGTCTCCTTAACTCTCTCAACCCCTTTTCGATTGGGAGCTAGAACTAAATTTCTAGTGTTATCATCACAGGAAGCTGTAATTTCGGCTGCGTCTTTCATTTGAGGGACCCATTTGGGTGAGACAAATGAAGTAATCTCCATTTCTTGAATCCCTGATGCTTTTAAAGCATTAATAAAATGGATTTTATCCTGGGTTGGAACTTGATTCGACTCATTTTGCAAGCCGTCTCTTGGTCCAACTTCTACAATCGTGGCGTGTTCTGGAAACAAATTATTCATCACCCTTCTATTGTAAGCGCTATCTTATTCATTAAAACAAAGGGAACGGTGTGTTGCAAGTCAATCGTTTGAATAGTGGAAATTCTTTTTGTGGGAAGGAATTATTTGAATTGATTAAGAATTATGTAGATGAGAGTCATACATAAGGAGGAAAATAAATGAATCGTGATGTAGTAATTGTAAGCGCTGTCAGAACACCGCTTGGTTCATTCAATGGTTCGCTAAAATCAATATCTGCGCCAGAGCTTGGGGCTATGGTAATAACTGAAGCAGTTAAAAGAGCTGGATTAACGGTAGATCAGGTGGAAGAAGTTATTATGGGAAATGTGCTTCAAGCTGGACTTGGTCAAAATCCAGCGCGTCAGGCAGCAATTAAAGCTGGTGTGCCAGTTACAACCCCCGCCATGACAATAAATAAAGTGTGTGGATCCGGTCTGAAAACAGTTCACCTAGGTGCTCAGTCTATTTTGTTAGGGGATCAAAATATTGTAGTTGCCGGTGGAATGGAGAATATGAGTCAGGCTCCATATCTTCTAAATGGTGCCCGTGATGGACTTCGGATGGGTGATCAAAAGATGATTGATAGCATGGTCCATGATGGGCTGTGGTGTGCTTTTAATGATTATCATATGGGGGTAACGGCTGAGAACTTATGTGAACACTATGATCTTTCAAGAGAAGAAATGGATGAATTCGCCTCACAGAGCCAGCAAAAAGCTCAAGCTGCCATTGAGGCTGGGCGTTTTAAGGACGAAATTATTCCAGTTTCCATACCGCAAAGGAAGGGCAACCCGGTTCTGTTTGATACAGATGAATATGTCAAGCATGGTACAACTGCTGAGAAGCTTGCAAAACTGCGCCCTGCATTTAAAAAGGATGGTCGAGTGACGGCAGGGAACGCTTCAGGGATTAATGATGGGGCAGCAGCTGTTTTGCTAATGAGTCGTGAGAAAGCGGAAGAGCTTGGAATTCAACCACTTGCTGTTATCCGTGCAAATGCAAGTGGTGGCGTAGATCCGAGCGTAATGGGACTTGGTCCTGTGCCAGCTACAAAAAAAGCATTGGAGCGCGCTGGCATGTCAATGAGTGAGATGAATCTTATTGAAGCAAATGAAGCGTTCGCTGCTCAATCACTTGCAGTAGGAAAGGACTTAGAATTAAACAAAGACATTCTTAATGTTAATGGTGGCGCGATTGCACTTGGTCACCCGATTGGGGCAAGCGGTACAAGAATTCTTGTTACGCTCCTGCACGAAATGAAGCGAAGAAATGATCGCTACGGGCTTGCGACACTGTGTATTGGCGGAGGACAGGGTGTAGCCACAATTGTTGAAAGAGGATAATTGATATTAAAGGAGGTAAACGACAATGAAACCAATATTACATTCATTTGAAGACGCGGTTCAAGATATCCATGATGGCGCTACGATTTTAGTAGGTGGCTTTGGACTTGTAGGAATTCCTGAGAATTTAATCATTGCCTTGAAAGATCGGGGAGTTAAAGACTTAACCGTTATCTCAAACAATTGTGGAGTAGATGAATGGGGTCTTGGCATCCTTTTAAAGAACAAGCAAATCAAGAAAATGGTTGGTTCTTACGTTGGAGAAAATAAAGAATTTGAACGACAGGTGCTGTCGGGAGAATTAGAGGTTGAGCTGATTCCTCAGGGAACGCTTGCAGAACGCATTCGCGCAGGAGGAGCAGGGATCCCTGCATTCTATACACCAGCTGGTGTGGGTACGCCTATTGCTGAAGGGAAAGAAGTAAGAAGTTTTGACGGTAAAGAGTATTTACTAGAAAAGGCGATTCGAGCAGATTTTTCACTCGTACGTGCGCATAAAGGCGATATTATGGGGAATTTAGTTTATAACAAAACAGCCAGAAATTTTAACCCAATGATTGCAGCTGCAGGAAACGTTACAATTGCTGAAGTTGAAGAGCTTGTTGAAGTTGGCGATCTTGATCCTGATCATATCCATACTCCGAGTATTTATGTTCAAAAAGTAATCGTAGGTGAACAGCAAAAGAAAATTGAGCGATTAACAACGCGATAGGAGGATTAAGATGGTAAAAGTAGATAAGGCGGCAGTTCGAGAAAAAATCGCCAGGCGTGCAGAAAAGGAGATTGATGACGGTTTCTATGTGAATCTTGGGATAGGTATGCCTACAATGGTAGCGAATTATATCCCTGAGGGCAAAAAGATTGTTCTCCAATCTGAAAACGGTCTGCTTGGTATTGGTCCATATCCATCTGAGGAAGAAGTAGATCCTGATTTAATTAATGCTGGGAAAGAAACAGTAACTGCTATGCAGGGAGCATCTTATTTTGACAGTGCCGAATCATTTGCAATGATCAGGGGTGGGCATATCGACGTAGCAATTCTTGGTGGGATGGAAGTATCCGAGAATGGGGATCTTGCTAACTGGATGATACCGGGCAAAATGATTAAAGGTATGGGTGGTGCAATGGATCTGGTCCATGGAGCAAAGCGGATTGTCGTTATTATGGATCATGTTAATAAATCAGGAGATCCGAAAATATTAAAATCATGTACGCTTCCCCTTACAGGAAAAGGGGTTGTAAACCGCATTATAACGGATCGAGCTGTTTTCGATATAACGGATGAGGGTCTTGTTCTAAAAGAAGTGGCAGAAGGTTTTACCCTTGATGATGTTAAAAACTCGACACAACCAGCAGTCATTGTTGGTGATGTTGTAATAGATGCCTTTTAAATTGAAGGAGCGCAGTCAGCAAGTTGACTGCGCTCTTTTCGTAAGTTAACGGTGTTTTTCGTATTTATTAGCTCGTGATGCTTCTCTAATCTGTCTTACTTCATCTGGGGTTAAATCAGGTGCGTTTTGTGCTGTAAGATTCGCGAGGAGTTGTTCACTCTTACTTGCACCTGGTATAACCGTAGCCACTGCAGGATGAGCAAGGGCATAGCGTAAAGATGTTTGTGTGAGATTACGACTGTCTCCTTTTAAGGCAGAAAGCTGCTTAGCCGTTTCTAATACGTCAAATTTAGAGTAATCAAGAAAACCGTCTTCTTTCACCTTTTCTTCATAGCGATCAGATAGCATCCCTTTTGCAAGAGGGCCTCTTGCGATGACGCTAATTGAATTATCGTGTAATAAATCCAGGATTTCTTCTTCAGGTCGTCGATCGAGTATGCTGTATTGCATCATAACGGAAGCGATTGAAGAACGCTTTACAAATTCACGAATAACATTAGGACGAATGCTTGAAATTCCGTACTCTCGAATAAGACCTTCTTCTTTTAATTCTTCGAACGCTTCAATGGTTTCATCAATTGGATCTTCTATCGTACCACCATGTAATTGAAGTAGGTCGAGATAGTCTGTTTTTAAGCGGCGGAGACTATTTTTAATGGCATTTTTTATATGCTGTTTAGATGGATCCCAGAACCAGCCGTCTTTTCCTTCTTCCCAGTGGTTCCCAGCTTTCGTAGCAAGCACAACTGAATCTCTTCGACCTTTTAAAGCTTCCCCAACAATTTCTTCATTCAATCCAAAATCATACAGGTCTGCTGTATCAATGAAATTAACGCCGTTATCGAGTGCATCGTGAATAAGAGAAACTGCTTTATCACGATCGGTACCTAGTGACATCGTCCCTAACCCAATTTCACTGACATAAAGTTCTGATTTTCCAAGTCGATTGGTTTTCATTCCTTTAACTACCTCCCAAATTATGCCTTCTTTAAGTGTATCGTGATCAGAAGTTTCATGCCACTAATAAGGTAGTGAGATAACTGTCTTGTCAGGTGAATGTTCTCTTGCTATAGTGTAAGAAATAGGAGGCGGTTAAATGGGGAAGGAAGCTTTATTAATCATAGATATGAGCAACGATTTCGTACATGATGATGGTGGTTTAACAGTAGGGGAAAAAGGGCAAATGATTGTCCCAAATATAATAGCACTTGCTGATTCATTTCTCGCGGAGGGGAATGAAATTGTCATTTGTATGGATGCGCATGAAGAAGAAGATCCTCACTTTGATCTCTGGCCAGTACATAATGTTATAGAGTCGTGGGGGCAGAAATTATACGGTGACCTCGAACGATGGTTAGAAATTCACAAGGGAAACGCTCTTGTTTCATATGTTCCGAAGTCCGAATACGATGCATTTTATCAAACGGATCTTGAAAATATTTTAAAATCCAGGGGTGTTGAAAGAGTTCATCTGACGGGTGTTTGCACAGATATTTGTGATTTTCTGACTGCATATGGGGCTTATGCACGTGGATTCAAAACGGTTGCACATCGCTCCTGCATGGCGACGTTCTCTAACAACCACGATGTTTTTATCGAACAGATGAAGAATATATTCAAAACTGAAATACGTTAAAAAGAGAAAAGCTGCGATAGCTTTTCTCTTTTTAGTACAATTATTTTTGGCGGTTTTACTCTATTGAATGAGACGTAAGTGTGATTTCGTGCGAATGGCTGGAGCGTGGATCCATTCCTCAATCGTTTCATAATGATCCATATAATGTCTAATCATTAATTGAATTTGTTTTGGTTTGCCAACCATAGTAATTCCATTAGGTTGAATATAGACTTTCATCTGTAAAACCTCCTATTAGATCGATACAAAGTGTCGTGCTTTCCATATTATCTGTCTATTGTGATAGACTTTATGTATCGAAACGAATTTTTAGAACCAGGAGTGAGGAATCCATGGACCATTTATATGAAAAGACCCTTAGTTCAAAAACAATCTATCAGGGTCGAATAATTGATTTAAGAGTAGAAGATGTGGAATTACCGAATGGAAAACAGAGTAAGCGAGAACTCATTGATCATCCAGGAGCGGTAGCTGTGATCGCAGTAACGCCCAACGATAAAATTATAGCTGTGCGACAATATCGGAAAGCACTCGGAAAAGCGATTGTTGAGATTCCTGCCGGGAAACTCGAACTTGGGGAAAAGCCAGAATTAACAGCAGTACGTGAGTTAGAAGAAGAGACCGGTTATACATGTGAGTCTCTTGATAAAATTATATCTTTCTACACGTCACCTGGTTTTGCGAATGAGCTTGTTCATTTATATGTCGCCAAAGGACTTGAGAAAAGTGGCGAGCAGTCAACAGATGAAGATGAATTTCTTGATGTGCTCCACCTTTCAATAGAAGAAATGGAAGAGATGCTTCAAACAGAAGAAATTCATGATGCTAAAACAGCCTACGCACTCATGTATTTAAAAATGAAGTTAGGTTAGGAAAATGTTTGATTGCTATGCGGACTTTCATATTCATATCGGACGGACGAGATCAGGAAAAGCCGTAAAAATTACAGGTTCAGATACTCTGACACTTACTTCTATCCTTACTGAAGCTTCAGAACGTAAAGGACTCAATATGATCGGTATAATTGACTGCCACGTACCCGAGATTATAGGGGAGATTGAAGCACTTATTCAGTCAGATGAAGGTTTTGAATTAGAAGGTGGCGGGATAAAAGTTGGTAATCTCACCCTTATACCTGGAACTGAAATCGAAATCTATGATGAAAATTGTAATGGTCCTATTCATGTACTAGTGTATTTGCCAGATTTAACAAGAATGAAACATTTTTCGGATTGGCTGAGTGGCAGAATGACAAATATAACGTTAAGCTCTCAGCGTATTTACGAAAATGCAGTGGCTGTTCAAAACAAAGCAAGAGAGCTAGATGGTCTATTTATTCCTGCTCATATCTTTACACCTTTTAAAAGTTTATACGGAAAAGGTGTTGTGAAATCTCTTACAGAAGTATTAGATCCGAAAAAAATTGATGCAGTTGAACTTGGATTATCTTCAAATACATGGATGGCTGATCAGATTGAAGAGTTGCATGCTTATCCTTTTTTAACAAATTCTGATGCGCATTCGACTCCGAAAATCGCAAGAGAATACCAGCACTTGAGAATAGAATCTCCTACATTTAAAGAATGGAATAAAGCGTTACGTGGAGAAGGTGGGAGAAAAATCGTTTCAAATTATGGACTTGATCCCAGGCTCGGAAAGTACCATGAAACAACCTGCCTGAATTGCGGCCGTAAAGTGATTGGCACACCGTGCACCTGTGGAAGTTCCCAGGTGGTAAAAGGAGTATCAAATCGAATTCAAGAATTAAGTACAATTGGAAAACGGCCAGCACGTCCTCCATACATCCACCATGTTCCACTTGATTTCATACCCGGGATTGGGCCTAAAACGTTAGATCGCCTTCTTGATTATTTTGGTACAGAAATGAACGTTCTGCATCGTACAGAAGAAAAAGATCTTGCATCCGTTGTTTCTCCGAATCATGCTAGACTTATCGTGCTAGCTAGAAAGGGTGAACTTTCGTTAAAAGAAGGGGGCGGCGGAACATACGGTAAAGTAATCGGCTAAGTCAATCTAGTGATTCTGTCATACCCCTATCTTTCGTTTCATAGACTTAACCAAAGGAAGTGCGAAGGGGGAAGTCATATGAATCGAAGCCGACAAGTTAAGCAAGTGATTTCAGCTCATCTATCAGACCATGTATCTCTTTACACATTCATAGCTGTTTTATTCTTAATGGGTATCGTATTTGGAGCAGTTATTGTGAATAGCTTAAGCCTTACTCAAAAAGAAGATCTGGCAGAATACTTAAGCCGTTTCTTTGGACAGGTTTCAGAGGGACAATTTGCTACCGCCTCTGAAATGTTCCAACAAAGTTTTACCCACTATGCAAGGTACGTTGGTTTAATGTGGCTTCTTGGTCTTACGATAATTGGCCTCCCGATTGTTCTGATCATGCTATTTCTTAAAGGGGTTGTGGTAGGTTTTACGGTCGGCTTTCTAGTAAACCAGATGAGCTGGAAAGGATTTCTGCTTGCCTTTGTTTCAGTATTTCCGCAGAATATACTGGCGGTTCCTGCAGTGATTGTTGTAGGGACAGCTTCATTAACATTTTCGTTACGATTAATGAGGCAGCTCTTAATGAAGAGAAAAACAGAAATGATTTTAGGTCCATTCCTGAGGTTTTCGGCTTTAGTGGTATGTACACTTGGGGTTCTATGCATTGCAGCATGGTTTGAAGCGTATCTTTCACCCGAGTTAATAAAAGCAGTGGTTGATATTAAGTGATAATTATTATTAAAAGAAGTTGATTGTAAAATTAGGTTAATAATCATTTTAATTTGACACCCTTTTTCCTACTGCTTATAATGAAAATGGCATCGATCGAGGGAGGGAAATGGGATATGGAAAGCAGAATCGATCGAATTAAGAAACACCTTCATTCTCAAAGCTATAAGCTTACACCTCAAAGAGAAGCAACGGTTAGAGTTCTTCTTGAAAATGAAGAAGACCATTTAAGTGCTGAAGATGTTTACCTACTCGTTAAAGAGAAATCTCCTGAAATTGGACTTGCAACCGTTTATAGAACGCTTGAGCTTTTAGCTGAATTGAAAATCGTCGATAAAATTAATTTTGGAGACGGTGTGTCAAGGTTTGATCTCAGGCAAGAAGGTGCTGCCCATTTTCACCATCATCTGGTTTGTATAGAATGTGGAGCAGTGGATGAAATTCAGGATGACTTACTTGGTGATGTAGAAAAGGTAGTTGAGAATGACTGGAATTTCAAAATTAAAGATCATCGATTAACGTTTCATGGGATCTGTTACCGCTGTCAGAAACAGGAAGACTCAACGGAACAGCCGGAACAGGTATCCAACCATTCATAATTGTAATAGATTGCGATAAGCCCCTTAAAACACCTAACGATGTATAAAAATCTCCATCACTGGCATATCTTTTACTAGATGGAGGTGAGTTAGATTGAAAAGGGGTCTATTGGTTGTTTTAGATACTATGAAAGTTTTCTTGCTGTTTACAGGTTGTACACTACTGTTTTACTTCGGAATCCTCTGGGTAAATCAAGAATACCAAAACTATCACAGGTATGATGAGCCACAGGGAAAAGCAGTGAAAGTCGTACAAATGGAAACCGATAAGCAAATTTTCCTTGAAAGGCTCGAATTTTTTTACCAGACAGGTGAATAAGGAGCGTTTACAATGGAAGATCACGTACAGGATTTTTTACACTATCTAATTGTTGAGCGAAGTCTGTCAAAAAACACTCTCGATGCATACAGGCGTGACTTGACTCAATACTTAACTTTCTTGAAAGAAAAAGAGGCGCTAACTTCTTTTGGAGAGGTACATCGTGTCCAAATAGTAAATTATTTATATGCTTTAAAAGATCAGGGGAAAGCATCAACAACCATCGCGCGAAATATCGCTTCAATTCGATCCTTTCACCAATTTCTACTTAGAGAAAAGGCGGTTGATCAGGATCCGTCTGTACATATCGAAACACCCAGGACGGAGCGTAAATTACCTAAGATACTCTCAACTACTGAAGTAGAACAACTTCTTGAAGCTCCTGATTACTCTACGCCATTTGGAAAACGTGATCGGGCAATGTTAGAGGTACTGTATGCCACAGGTTTACGGGTTTCTGAATTAGTAGACTTAAAATTGGAAGATATTCATCTTACCATGGGCTTTATTCGAACAATAGGGAAAGGGAATAAAGAAAGAATTGTTCCTCTTGGCAAAATGGCACGCGATGCTCTGACAACTTATCTCGATGAAGGTCGGGGTCAGTTGATGAAACAGAATAGAACAGATATGCTCTTTCTAAATCATCGGGGTGAAAGGCTTTCAAGGCAGGGATTCTGGAAAATTCTCAAGAAACTTGCTGTTCAAGCTAGAATTGTCAAACCACTTACACCCCATACATTAAGACATTCATTTGCCACACACTTGCTTGAAAATGGAGCGGACCTGAGAGCTGTGCAAGAGTTGCTTGGACATGCTGATATATCAACAACTCAAATTTATACACATGTGACAAAGACAAGGTTGAAAGATATTTACTCTACGTATCATCCGCGAGCCTGAACGCAGGTCTCTGGAAAGATCATCTGGTCAATGGCCAGATTTTTTCTTTTTTTACTTCAGCAAACGCATTCACGAGAGTGTTTTTAGTTTTGAAGAGGGAATAGTAACACTAAAGTAACCATGAGGAGGATAATTGTGACTAAACGGTTTAAAAGAATATTTTTAGTTGTTATGGATTCAGTAGGAATTGGTGAAGCTCCTGATGCTGATAAATTTAATGATAAGGGTGCAGACACGCTCGGCCATATTGCAGATCATATGAATGGTCTTAACATGCCGAATATGGAAAAGCTAGGGCTTGGAAACATTCGTGAAATAAACGGCGTATCAAAAGCAGAGAAACCACTGGCTCATTACACAAAGATGATGGAAGCGTCAAATGGGAAAGATACGATGACAGGTCACTGGGAAATTATGGGCCTTCATATCGGACAACCGTTCCGAACTTTTCCGGAGGGCTTTCCGGATCAGCTTATTTCTGAACTTGAACAAAGAACGGGACGTAAAGTGATTGGGAATAAACCGGCTTCGGGAACAGAAATTTTAGTTGAACTTGGCGAAGAACATGTTAAGACTGGCGCCATTATTGTATACACTTCTGCAGATTCTGTTCTACAGATTGCGGCTCATGAAGATGTCGTTCCGTTAGATGAACTCTACAATATTTGTGAGATTGCAAGAGAAATGACGAAAGCCGAAGAGTATATGGTAGGCCGCGTAATTGCTCGACCTTTCGAAGGGGAGGCTGGGTACTTTAAACGAACTTCTAATCGGCATGATTATGCTCTTAAGCCATTTGGTCATACCGTTATGAACGAGCTGAAGGATAACAAGAAAGATGTCATTGCCATTGGGAAAATTTCTGATATCTACGATAACGAAGGTGTAACGGAGTCGCTTCGGACTAAATCGAATATGGATGGTATGGATAAATTAATTGAAACACAGCAAATGAACTTTGAAGGATTAAGCTTCTTGAATCTTGTTGATTTTGATGCGCTCTTTGGCCATCGGCGCGATCCTCAGGGTTATGGTGAAGCGCTGGAAGAGTATGATAAAAGGCTTACGGAAGTTCTTGAGCGTATGGAAGAGGATGATCTTTTGTTTATCACTGCAGATCATGGGAACGATCCAATCCATCACGGAACTGACCATACAAGGGAATATGTGCCTTTGCTTGCTTACCATAAAGGAATTTCAGTAGGTGAAGATCTTGGTATTCGTCAAACGTTCGCTGACATCGGTGCTACTGTTGCAGATAATTTTGAAGTGAAGCTGCCCGAACACGGGACTAGCTTTCTTAACAAGCTTTAGGATCTAGGAGGAGGAAAAATCATGACGGTTATTAAACAGGAAATTCAAGACGCATCATCTTTTATTGAGGAAAAAATTGGCGGTTTGAGTCCGGAAATCGGACTTATTCTTGGGTCTGGACTGGGAGTTCTTGCTGATGAAATAAAGAATCCAATTCGTATCTCTTATAGTGATATACCAAACTTTCCAGTTTCTACCGTTGAAGGACATGCTGGACAGTTTGTATTTGGTGAATTAAACGGCAAGATGGTTGCGGCGATGCAGGGCCGCTTTCACTTTTACGAAGGCTATGCGATGGATAAAGTCACCTTTCCAGTACGAGTTATGAAAGAACTTGGCATTGAAAAAGTGATTGTTACAAATGCTGCTGGCGGTGTTAATAAAGAATTTGAACCAGGTGATTTAATGGTAATCGCTGATCATATTAATAACTTTGGAACGAACCCATTAATTGGGCCGAACAGTAACGAATTCGGTCCGCGTTTTCCAGACATGTCAACTACATATTCAGAAAGTCTGCAAACCCTCGCACATGAAACTGCCAGAGACCTGGGTCTGAAGCTTCAGTCTGGTGTTTATGTTGGAAATACGGGTCCAACCTATGAAACCCCTGCAGAAGTTCGGATGTTACGAGCGCTTGGTGGAGATGCAGTTGGAATGTCTACAGTACCCGAGGTGATCATTGCAAGACATGCAGGTATGGCAGTGCTAGGGATTTCATGTATATCAAACATGGCAGCAGGAATTCTTGATCAGCCACTTCATCATGATGAAGTGATTGAAACGACGGAAAAAGTAAAAGCGAATTTCCTTTCATTAGTAAAAAACATTGTAAGCAAAATGAACTAGAGGACGATGGGAGAGCAATCAGATGAGAATGGTTGATGTAATTCAAAAAAAAAGAAACGGAAAAGAATTAACTAAGGAAGAAATTACTTTTTTCATAGAGGGCTATACAAAAGGCGATATTCCTGATTATCAGGCATCTGCCTTAATGATGGCAATCTATTTTAATGGAATGAAGTCAAATGAAACGGCGATGTTAACACAGGCAATGGTGGATTCTGGAGAGACTATTGATCTTTCAGCCATTGAAGGACATAAAGTGGACAAGCATTCTACAGGTGGGGTTGGTGATAAAACGACCTTTATCGTCGGACCGCTTGTGGCTTCAGTTGGTGTACCGGTTGCAAAGATGTCTGGTCGTGGGCTGGGTCATACTGGTGGAACACTTGACAAGCTTGAATCCATTAAAGGCTTTCATATTGAAATGACCAAAGAAGAATTTGTTAATAATGTGAATACACATAAACTTTCTGTAGCAGGACAAACTGGAAACCTTGCTCCAGCTGATAAAAAACTTTATGCGCTCAGAGATGTTACAGCAACTGTTGATTCCATTCCACTAATTGCGGGGTCTATTATGAGTAAGAAGCTCGCTTCAGGTGCAGACGGTATTGTGCTTGATGTTAAAACTGGTTCAGGAGCATTTATGAAAAAGCTTGAGGATTCAGAAGCCCTGGCTAGAGAAATGGTGAACATCGGTAATAACCTTGGCCGTAACACCGTAGCTGTTATTAGCGACATGAATCAGCCGCTTGGTTTTGAAGTAGGAAATGCTAATGAAGTTCGTGAAGCATGTCAGGTGCTTCAGGGTGAGGATATTGAAGATTTGAGACTTCTTTCCTTAGAACTTGCCTCCCATATGACTGTTCTTGCAGGAGCATTTGACAATATTGAATCAGCTTACAAAACGCTTGAAGCTAATCTTCAAAACGGAAAAGCGTTTGAGGCATTTAGAACGCTCGTTCAAGCGCAGGGCGGAGATGTTAGTGTCATTGATGATTTATCTAAACTTCCGCAAGCAAAGTATCACATTGAAGTACCTGCTCATAAGGATGGTTATGTGACAGAAATTGATGCTGAGTCAATTGGAGTTGCAGCAATGTACCTCGGTGCAGGTAGAGCAACAAAAGATGACCAGATCAATTATGGCGTTGGGATCACACTTAAGAAAAAAGTAGGCGATGAAGTTAAGAAAGGGGAAGCACTCGTTGTGCTTCATAGCGATGAGGAGACTCCTGATAACTCCATTGAAAAAATCAATGTGGCCTATGTTCTTTCTGATCAGGTAGCTGAGAAGCATCAGCTTATTTATAAAGTAATCAACTAAATGAATGAAGGAAGCTTCCCACTGTGGAAGCTTTTTTTATTATGCTTTTTTGAATTCGTATATTTTTCCAGATGGATGGAAATCCTTGTAGTACTAAGAATGGAGGGATCACCGATGAAAGTAGCGGCAACATTGCTCGCCATCTTGCTTGGGGGAAGTATGCTCGTTCCTTCTTTTGCCAGCGCAGAGGAAGCGAAACGTAACATTGTAGAGGAGTCATCATCAGCTATTTTGCTTGAACGAGATACAGGTGCGGTTTTATTTGAAAAAGAAAGTGATAAAAAGCTTCCTCCAGCAAGTATGACTAAAATCATGACAATGATCTTAATTATGGAAGCAATTGAAAGCGGAAAAATAAGCCTTGATCAAAAAATTCGAGCAAGTGAATATGCTGCTTCGATGGGAGGATCTCAAATTTTCCTTGAGGCCGGTGAAGAAATGACGGTTGACGATATGCTTAAGGGAATCGCAATTGCTTCAGGAAATGATGCATCAGTTGCTATGGCAGAAGCCATTGCTGGTTCTGAAGACGAATTCGTTAACATGATGAATCAAAAAGCAACTGAAATGGGCCTCTCGAATACTCATTTTGTGAATCCTACAGGTTTACCAGCCAAGGACCATTATTCAACAGCAAATGATATGGCATTGATGGCAAGAGAATTATTGAAATATGACTTGATTACTAAATATACAGGGTTATATGAAGATTACTTGAGACAGGATACTGACAAGAAATTCTGGCTAGTTAATACGAATAAGCTTGTGAAATTCTATCCAGGAGTAGACGGATTGAAAACCGGTTTTACAAGTGAAGCGAAGTATTGCCTGACAGCAACGGCAAAAAGAGATGATATGCGTGTGGTAGCTGTTGTGATGGGAGCACCTACACCAAAAGTGAGAAATGCTGAAATCACTAAGCTATTTGATTATGCGTTTTCGCAATATAAAACTCAAAAATTGTTTGATCGTCATCATGTTGTAAAGGAAGTTGAAATGAATAAAGGGGATCAAGCTTCAATGACAGTTGTGACATCTGAGCGAGTATCTGTTCTTTTGAAAAAGGGGCAGGAAAATGGAGAAATCACAACGTCAATTAAAATGAATGAAAACATTCAAACTCCCGTAAAGAAGGGTGATGAAGTGGGAATGTTATCGGTGAAAGTGGATGGCCATGTAACGGCAAAATCGCCCGTGCTTTCCTCTGAAGATATTCATCAAGCTTCGTGGTGGCAGCTCATGAAGCGGACGGCTGCACAGTTCGCCAAAACACCTAACGAAGGTGTCAAGTAATTGCCAGTTTCATCGAACGATCACTAGTTTTGTCACGAAGAAGGATTTCACCCTGTAAAGAGAGAAAAAGCTCACAAGCAAACATGAGGAGGAATGTTACGTGAGTCTTTCGATCAACCTTGAAGTGAGACATCCCGTTCTGCTAATTCGGCTCGATGGTGAGCTGGATCACCATACGTCCGAGGAATTAAGAGACAGGGTAGATACCATTATTGAAGAGCGTCGCATTGAACATATTGTACTCAGTCTTGAAGGACTGTCCTTTATGGATAGTTCAGGTCTTGGCGTTATTCTTGGCAGGTACAATAAAGTGAAAAGCTTTGGCGGTGAAATGGTTGTTTGTTCAATATCTCCAGCTGTTAAACGCTTGTTCGAGATGTCGGGGTTATTCAAAATTGTGAGGCTTGAGGCTGATGAGCAGCATGCCCTTGCTACCCTGGGGGTGGCGTAATGAGAAATCGGATGGATTTAGAGTTCTCTGCTCTCAGTCAGAATGAGTCCTTTGCACGTGTAACAGTCGCCTCTTTCATCGCTCAGCTTGACCCAACAGTTGACGAGTTAACAGAAATTAAAACGGTCGTTTCTGAAGCTGTGACAAATGCGATTATTCATGGATATGAGCAAAATTCCGAAGAAAAAGTCTTTATTTCAGTAGAGTTAAACGAAGATACCGTTAACCTGACCATTCGTGATAATGGGATTGGTATTACGGATCTTGAGGAGGCAAGACAACCTCTTTTTACAACGAAGCCTGAACTCGAAAGGTCAGGTATGGGATTTACGATTATGGAAAATTTTATGGATGAGGTCAAAGTGGAGTCAGCAAGTGGACAGGGCACAACCATTCACTTAATGAAGTACCTATCAAAAAATAAAGCGCTATGTAATTAAGGGGACCTGCATATGGACGTGGAGGTTAGGAAAGGGAAGCAGTCGCAACTGAAACCTGATGAAGTGAAGGAATTGATCAAGCAAAGCCAGGATGGCGACCAGGAGGCAAGAGACCTCATTGTACAAAAAAATATGAGGCTCGTCTGGTCTGTTGTCCAACGATTTCTAAATCGAGGGTATGAAGCGGATGATTTATTCCAAATTGGATGTATAGGATTGTTAAAATCCGTAGATAAATTCGATTTAAGTTACGATGTGAAATTCTCCACCTATGCAGTACCCATGATTATTGGAGAAATCCAGCGCTTTATTCGTGATGATGGAACCGTAAAGGTTAGCAGGTCGCTTAAAGAAACGGGAAATAAAGTTCGTAAAGCAAGAGATGAGCTTTCTAAAACTCTTGGTAGAACGCCCACCATTAACGAAATAGCTGAGCAGATTGAGGTAACTCCGGAAGAAGTTGTGATGGCGCAGGAAGCTGTTAGGGCACCTTCTTCCATACATGAAACGGTTTATGAGAACGATGGTGATCCAATCACGTTGTTAGATCAAATTGCTGATCATACTGACTCAGCGTGGTTTGACAAGATTGCGTTAAAGGATGCCCTTCAACATCTTGATGCCAGAGAGCGACTAATTGTTTATTTGCGTTATGATAAAGATCAAACTCAATCAGAGGTAGCGAATCGCCTGGGAATTTCTCAAGTACAGGTATCGCGACTTGAGAAAAAAATATTGAAGCAAATTAAAGAACAGATGAGCAAATAGCTCTTCTGTTCTTTTTTTGCGTGAAAAAAACAATGAACAAACAGAGCATTAGAACTGGTCCCTCGTATCGTTACGCATTTTAACCCACACATACAGAACAGGTTTTACTAGCAAAACTCCAGTACTGGTCTCGTGGGAATTAATGGAACATGGGTTGCGCTAGAATGAGACTCAATTGGCAGAAACATACTATAACCAATATACCCCTCGAATAAGGAGGTGGAGGATGATGCAAAACGACATGATCTATCTTCGGCTCAGGCAAAAGATTAGAGTTCATCCTGGATCCAGGTTGCTAATTGAGAATATCGCTCAAATAATCGGTGATGATAAAATCTGTATGAACATACAGAAAATCCCAATTCATCAAATCACTAAAGAAGATAAGAATCTTATTGTCATTGATGTGATGCAGGTCATTCATGTAATTCAAAGTAAACTTTTGCTTGAGGTTCAGGTTGTTGGTCCAGCACAGACCATCGTTGAAGTTCAGTACCCAAAGAAGAAATTAGCACCCGTTTATTTTGTTCTGATCTGGTTTTTATTATTTATCGGAGCTGCACTTGCAATCATGAATTTCCATGAAGATGTGAGTATGAGAGAGGTGCATCAACAAATATACAAAATTGTAACTGGAATTGATAACCCTAAACCACTTCTGCTGCAGATTCCTTATTCTTTTGGGCTAGGAATCGGAATGGTGCTGTTTTTTAATCACTTATTCAAAAAGCGGTTTAATGAAGAACCTAGCCCACTAGAGGTAGAAATGTTCAATTATCAGCAGGACCTTGATCAGTATGTCATCGTTCATGAAAATGAAGAGAATGGAAATCGAAAGCCATGAACGCACAAATCATTCTCGTCATGCTAATCGGATTTGCTGAAGGAATTGCTGTAGGGGCAGGATTTGTAGCATTTCTATCGGTGCTTGGCATTATTCCGCGTCTGACTCAACTGTCAAAAACGATACATCTGATTCGTTTTTACGAATGGGGGATTATTATCGGGGCTGTCCTGTCAAGCTGGCTTTCTCTTCGCAACCCCATTCTGGGCCTATCTAAATTTGTCCTTATCCCTATTGGTCTTGGAGCAGGGGTTTTTATTGGGATGCTTGCTGCCGCTCTCACAGAGGTGCTTAACGTGCTACCTATTTTAACGAAACGAATAGGCTTTATTGATAAAATTTTAATTCTGTTAATGGCCATTGTACTCGGAAAAGTTTTTGGTTCCTTGTTTCATTGGACAATCTTTGTTGATGGAGGAGTAAAGTAATGTCTAAACCACTTAATGACCAGAGTCAATACAAGGATAATATTAAACCTTACCAGCCGAAGCCGCCTTATGTACTAAACTGTTTAAAAGCTTTTCTCGTTGGAGGCTCTATTTGTATGTTTGGCCAAGCAGTTCAAAATTTCTATATGACCGTATTTGATTTTTCGAAAGAATCAGCTGGTAATCCCACGGTTGCAACACTCATATTAATTGCTGCTCTTTTAACCGCTTTTGGATGGTACGACAAGATTGGACAGTTTGCTGGAGCAGGTTCCGCTGTACCAGTTACTGGTTTTGCAAATTCCATTACGAGTGCGGCACTTGAACATAAGAGCGAAGGGGTTGTTCTTGGGATCGCCACAAATATGTTTAAGTTAGCAGGATCCGTTGTCGTCTTTGGAGTTGTAGCAGCTTATTTAGTAGGAATGGTTCGAATGATTTTTAAAGCTCTTTTATAAGGAGAGAGAATAATAATGAAATTAGGAAAGCAAACATGGCAATTCTCAAATGTATTTTTGCAATCTGTCGGCACGGCGGTTGGTCCAAAAGAAGCAGAGGGACCGTTTGGTAATGAATATGATGTCACATATGAAAATCTTCACTGTGATCAGGAAAACTGGGAGCTTGCTGAACGAAAATTGCTGGAAGATGCGATAACAAGTTCCCTGATTAAAAAAGAACTGACGCAGGAAGAAGTAGATGTGTATGTAGCAGGAGATTTATTAAATCAAATTGTGAGTGCTACTTATTCTGCAAGATCTAACCAAATCCCATTTTTAGGTGTATTCGGAGCCTGTTCAACATCGATGGAATCTCTTGCTATTGCATCCTCACTTGTTGAAGGAGGATTTGCAAATCGTGCTATTGCAGCAGTTAGTAGTCACAATGCCACCGCAGAACGCCAATTTCGCTATCCTACTGAATATGGCGGACAGAAGCCAGGGACAGCTACATCAACTGTTACTGGAGCGGGAGCAGCGTTAATCGGGAGGGATTCTTCAAATATAAAGATCACGGCGGCTACAATTGGGAAAGTTATTGATTGGGGGATAAAAGATCCGTTTGATATGGGATCGGCCATGGCACCTGCTGCTGCTGATACACTAGCGGCTCATTTCAACGATTTGGGTGTGCAACCATCTGAGTATGATTTAATCGTAACTGGAGATCTGTCATCGGTAGGATCTCCCATTGTTCGAGATCTCCTGCTTGAGAAAGGGTTTGACATTACAAATAATCACAACGACTGTGGACTAATGATTTATCGTCCTGATCAGAAGGAAGTTTTTGCTGGCGGAAGTGGGTGTGCCTGTTCCGCTGTTGTAACATATGCTCATTTAATTGAACTTCTGAAAAAAGGAATGTATAACAAAATACTGATTACAGCTACAGGATGTCTTCATAGTCCTGTCATGGTTCAACAAAAAGAAAGTATGCCTGCTATAGCTCATTCTGTAGTGTTTGAGCGAGTGGGAGGTGGAGAGTAATGGAATATTTACTTGCATTTGCTGTAGGTGGGGCTATTTGTGTAATCGGGCAGTTGCTTTTAGATATCTTTAAACTAACGCCTGCCCATGTTATGTCGTCCTTTGTAGTAGCGGGGGCAGTTCTGGATGGGTTTGGGATTTATGATAAATTGATTGATTTTGCTGGTGCAGGCGCTACAGTACCAATCACAAGTTTTGGTCATTCCCTGCTTCATGGCGCTATGCAACAGGGAGAAGAGCACGGGTTTATCGGGATTGCAATGGGGATTTTTCAGCTAACTTCGGCAGGCATTTCCTCAGCCATTGTCTTTGGATTCATTGTAGCCATATTATTTAAACCAAAGGGGTGAGAGCAGTGAGTAAAAAGCGGCGGGTCATATTCGTAACAGATGGAGATTTATATGCACAGAAGGCGATCGAAAAAGTAGCATCTGATATTGGAGGACGGTGTATAAGTCAGTCGGCAGGAAATCCGACCCCGCTTGCTGGGTATGAAATTGTATCTCTCATTCATCAGACCCCACACGACCCAGTCTTCGTCATGTTTGATGATAGTGGATTCCCTGGTGAAGGGTATGGTGAGCTCGCGATGCAATCTGTAGCTGAGGATGAGAACATAGAGTTGCTTGGTGCGATTGCAGTTGCGTCCAAAACTCATTTTTCAGAATGGACGAGGGTAGATGTGTCGATTGACCGATTTGGGGAGCTTACTCATTATGGGGTTGATAAGGGAGGGTTTCCTGATATGGAAGCAGGAAGGATCGATGGAGACACTGTTTCCATATTAGATAAACTTAATTTACCTATTGTGATTGGAGTTGGAGATATAGGTAAAATGTCTGGTTTAGATGACCCTTCCGTTGGTTCTCCAATAACGTTAAAAGCTGTTAAGATTCTGCTCGAAAGGAGCGGTTTTAATGACATCTAAGATCGACAACAAACAGAAAATATTTAAGAAAATTAAGGAAAATGAAGAGTTTTTAACGAAATCGATTGGCATTGGTAAGAGTTTTGACGTTGGTGTTCGCAAATTAAAGATTTTGAATAAAGAAATTCAATTTTACTATTGCACCGGTCTCTGTGACACGTCGATTATTGTTGAAGTCATGCGCGAGCTAATGTTAATTGATGATCATCATCGGCTTACCGTTAAACTCGAACAGGTTATTCACAATCATTTGCCTCATCAGCAGGTGACTGCAGTTGAAACCTTCGATGAAGTGGTGGATCAGGTTTTATCGGGATTAATTGCTGTATTTATGGAAGGGGAAGAGCATGCGTTTATTATTGATGTTCGTAAATACCCCGGAAGAGCGCCTCAAGAGCCTGACACTGAAAAAGTCATTAGAGGTTCGAGGGATGGCTATACAGAGAACATCATCGAAAATACGGCTTTAACAAGGCGAAGAATCAGAGATGGACGATTAAGAAATGAAATCTTTCAAATTGGTGAGCGCTCCAAAACGGACGTATGCATAACGTATATACAGGATGTAGCTAACCCTAACTTGGTTGAAATCATCAAGGAAAAGTTAAAAGAAATTAATATTGATGGGATACCAATGGCTGATAAGGCGGTTGAAGAATTTCTTGTTCATCAGGCGGCTAATCCTTTTCCATTAGTTAGATATACTGAACGGCCAGACGTAGCCGCTTCTCACTTGTTAGAAGGACATGTAATTATTATTGTGGATACGTCTCCAAGCGTTATTATTACGCCAACAACATTCTTTCATCATGTTCAACATGCAGAAGAATATCGTGAAGCACCGCTTCCTGGTGCATTTCATCGCTTGGTTCGATTTGGTGGCATGCTTGTAGCGCTATTACTATTACCACTGTGGTTATTAATGGTTAATCAACCAGAATTGCTTCCTGCTACCATCGACTTTATTGGACCGAATGATAAGTCAAACGTACCGATTTTTCTTCAAATCATCCTTGCGGAAATTGGAATTGAAACACTGAGGATGGCGGCAATTCATACCCCGACTCCGTTATCCACTGCTATGGGGCTCATCGCTGCTGTGTTAATTGGTCAAATCGCGATAGACGTAGGCTTATTTGTACCGGAAGTTATTCTCTATGTTTCAATCGCTGCTGTAGGTTCCTTTGCAACGCCTAGCTATGAATTAGCGATCGCAAACAAGCTTATCAGGCTAATTCTACTGTTTCTTGTCTATTTATTCAACGTACCCGGCTATATCATTGGTGTAACAGCAGTGATTCTTTTTCTAGTCAGTTTAAGACCGCTTAATACACCTTACCTCTGGCCGTTTATTCCTTTTAATCCCGAGGCTTTCATACAAGTGCTTATTCGCGTATCAGTGCCACTTACGAAACTTCGTCCTAGTATCACGGAGCCACAAAATAAGAATAAACAGGCGGACAAACCACTTGCCGAATCTTAAAAAATGTGATAATTTATTTCTTAATAGAATAGACCTCATTGAACGTAATGGGGATAGAGGCGCAAAGCGAATGAGTACGGTATCTGAGCATATAATGGAATGCGATGATGATATTCGAAAGGTCAATTTGCCGAAGTGAAATAAGGGCCATCCTTAAATTGCTGGGCTGCTGCTGAATAAGTTGCAGACTGTCACTGATAGAAGGATTCTTTCAGTGGTGAGCTAATCCAACTCGTGAGGATACGGAGCAAAACAGCCATTGTATCTAAAGTTGGCTGTTTTTTCTTATTGTCTGGAGGGAGCTCGCATCAATTATTAGCGAGAGGGGAGAAACATTGTGCACTTATACGGTACATCTGCGGTTTCGGATAGAGGCCATTTAACAATTGGAGGGGTAGATACCGTTCAATTAAGTAAAGAATACGGCACTGCACTTTATGTTTACGATGTGGCGATGATTAGAGAGAAAGCAAGAGCGTTTCGAAATGCCTTCGAGCAGGAGAACGTTCACTATCAAGTCGCTTATGCAAGCAAGGCTTTTTCTTGCATCGCAATGGTTCAGCTTGCAGATGAAGAGGGGTTAAGTCTCGATGTTGTTTCAGGTGGAGAATTGTACACAGCCCTTCAAGCTGGATTTCCTGCTGAGCGTATTCACTTTCATGGAAACAATAAAAGTGATGCTGAAATTCGTATGGCTCTTGATGCTAAAATCGGCTGTTTCGTTGTCGATAATTTCTATGAACTGGCATTACTTGAACAACTGGCAGAAGAAAAGGGAGTAAGAGCAAACATCCTGCTACGTATTACGCCTGGCATCGAAGCCCATACACATGATTATATTTTGACAGGTCAAGAAGATTCGAAGTTTGGTTTTGATCTGCAAAGTGGCCAGGTGGAAGAAGCGATTCAATCAGCTGAGAAAAAAAGCACTCTAAAATTACTTGGACTTCACTGTCATATAGGCTCTCAAATTTTTGAAACAACAGGATTCGTGATGGCAATCGACAAAATATTTCAATACCTTTCAACCTGGTATGAATCATTTGGATTTGCGCCAGAGGTTTTAAATCTGGGCGGAGGCTTCGGAATTCGTTATACTGCAGATGACCAGCCAATACCTGTCGGTGATTATATCGCAGCGATGACGCACGCCGTTAAACGAAACCTCAGCGAAGGAATGGCGATGCCGGAAATATGGATTGAACCAGGTCGTTCTCTTGTAGGAGAAGCGGGTTTGACTCTTTATACGGTAGGTTCCCATAAGCATGTACCTGAGCTTCGAAATTATCTTGCAGTTGACGGTGGAATGAGTGATAACCTTCGTCCAGCGTTATATCAGGCTAAGTATGAAGCAGCAATTGCGAACCGAATGAACGAAACGAGAGATCATCTGTACTCAGTTGCAGGGAAATGCTGTGAGTCAGGCGATATGTTAATCTGGGATTGTAAGTTGCAACGCGCGATTTCAGGGGATGTAATGGCTGTCTTTTCAACTGGAGCATACGGGTATTCGATGGCTAACAACTACAACCGTTTACCAAAACCAGCTGTTGTTTTCGTAGAGAATGGCGAAGCAAGCCTTGTTGTGAAGAGAGAATCGTACGAAGATTTAATCCACCATGACCTTCCATTGAAGCAAGCGATTATATCAAAATAATAATTTGAAGTAGAATTAATAGGGTGTAGCAGAACTCTATGCTATAATAAAAGTGCTTTCAAGCAAAATGTTTGTGCAGGAGGATTAATTAATGAAAAAAGGTACAATTGCATTCGAAAATGGAGAGGTAATTCAAATTGAATTTTACCCAGAAGAAGCACCTAACACGGTAGCTAACTTTGAGAAGCTTGCGAACGAAGGCTTCTATAATGGAGTGAATTTCCACCGCGTGATTCCTGGCTTTGTTGCTCAGGGCGGAGACCCAACTGGATCTGGTATGGGTGGTCCTGGTTACACGATTGACTGTGAAACAGAGGGTAACCCACATAAGCACGTAGCAGGTTCACTTTCAATGGCTCATGCAGGTAAAAACACAGGCGGCAGCCAGTTTTTCCTTGTTCACGAACCACAACCACATCTTGATGGCGTCCATACAGTCTTTGGTCAGGTGACAGAAGGCATGGATACAGTCCTACGCATCAAGCAAGGCGATGTAATGAAAGAAGTAAAGGTTTGGGACGAAGAATAGTTCTTCATACTACTAAAAACTAAAAACTTTCCTTCGGGGGCGGGTGAAAGTCCCAACCGGCGGTGATGACTGGCGATTAAGCTAGCTAAGTCCGTGACCCGTTTGCATATGCAAACGGTGGATCTGGTGAGAAACCAGAACCGACAGTATAGTCTGGATGGGAGAAGGAATATAAAGTAACCAATTTCTTTTTGAATCTACGATTCAAAAGGTTTATTTGGTATATATACTTTTGCCTCCCAAGTATGAGTTTTGGGAGGCTTTTTTCATGCCATCTTTCAACACCGTAAATGGAAAGTGGCACAGGAGTAGATACTATGAATCATCAGGATTATATGAAAACAGCAATCGATATGGCGCGAGGTACCGTTGGACAGACGAGGCCTAATCCTGCTGTAGGTGCTTTGATCGTGAGCGATGGACGCATAATCGGCATGGGTGCACACCTGAAAGCTGGAGAAGGACACGCCGAAGTGCAAGCACTTCAAATGGCTGGGAAAAAAGCGGAGGGTGCCACTGCATACGTTACGTTAGAACCGTGCAGTCATCATGGCCGTACGCCGCCTTGTGCAGATGCCCTTATCAAGGCTGGTATTTCAACTGTCTTTATTGCGAGTCAGGATCCAAATCCGCTCGTAGCAGGTAAAGGAATAGAGAAACTGAAAGAAGCAGGGGTTCATGTTGAAGTAGGTCTTCTTGAAGAAGAAGCCCTGATATTGAATGAAATGTTTTTCCACTACATCACTCATCATCGACCGTTTGTTACTCTAAAGTCTGCTACTACTCTTGATGGTAAAATTTCCTCTCGAACTGGGGATAGCAAATGGGTTACAGGAGAACTAGCTAGAAGGGATGTACACTCATTTCGACATAAACATGATGCCATTCTTGTTGGAGTCGGAACTGTCATTGCAGACGACCCATCATTAACAACAAGGTACGGCGAGGGGCTATCACCGATAAGGATAGTCCTTGATCATCAACTTAGGATTTCCTCGGATGCAATGCTGCTCAAAGACAGGAGAGCTGAAACGTGGATTGTGACGACAAAAGAAGCTGTCAGTAAAAATGATCGCATGTTCCCTGATCATGTCCGTTTGATTGGGATATCTGAAAAACAGATTCAAATCAAAGAAGTGCTAAAAATCCTTGGTGAAAATCAAATTACTTCTCTGTTTGTAGAAGGAGGCGCCGAGGTGAATGCCAGTTTCCTTGAATCGCAATCGTTTGAACAGGTTATTACGTATATTGCCCCTAAATTAATTGGTGGTAGACAGTCTCCATCATCTTTTGGAGGTACCGGCTTCTCCCGAATGAATGATGCAGTGGATCTCGAAATGCTTAGTGTTGATCAAATCGGAGATGACATTAGAGTTATCGCTCGAAGAAGGGAGAAACGGTAATGTTTACAGGAATTGTAGAAGAAATCGGTCGAGTAGAGAGCGTTCAGCAGGCAGGGGAGTCAATCGTCATGCAGATTGCTGCAGAAACGGTCTTAATTGATGCTCACCTTGGTGATAGTATTTCAATTAATGGTGTGTGTTTAACTGTAACGTCATATACAGATTCTGCTTTTACGGTTGACATCATGCCTGAAACATTTCGTTCCACAGGTCTTCGTCACCTTGGACCCAATTCCTCAGTTAACCTCGAACGTGCGATGTCAGCTAACGGTCGCTTTGGCGGCCATTTTGTTTCAGGGCACGTTGATGGTGTGGGGAAAATTACACGCGTTGAAAACGTTGATAATGCAGTTTATTACGATATCGCGATATCGAGAGAACTTCTCATTTATTTCGTTGAGAAAGGCTCTGTATCGGTTGATGGAACGAGCCTAACCGTTTTTGGTATCGGCGAGAACACCTTGACGATATCTCTTATTCCTCATACGGTCGAAAAGACGGTTTTAGGTAATAAGCGGGTTGGTGATTTAGTGAATATTGAATGTGATATGCTCGGAAAATACATTATGAAATACTTAGAACAAAGAAGTGGCTCTAAATCAGAGCACACCGCTTCACTTGGCAGTCAATTCTTTGAAGATCATGGGTTCAAATAAAGGTGAGGGAGGGATAGACATGTTCCATACGATAGAGGAAGCCATTTACGATTTAATGCAGGGAAGGGTCGTCATCGTTTGTGATGATGAAGATCGTGAGAATGAAGGCGATTTTGTAGCGCTAGCAGATAAAGTGACTCCTGAGATCATCAATTTTATGATAACAAAAGGAAGGGGCCTTGTTTGTACACCTATTACAGAGGACCGTGCCCGGGAGCTGAGATTAAATCCTATGGTGGATCACAATACAGATTCACATGGTACGGCATTTACAGTAAGTGTTGACCATACTAGTATTACAACTGGTATTTCAGCTGCTGAGAGAGCACTAACAATTAATGCCTTAATCAATCAGAACGCGAGACCAGCCGACTTTAACCGGCCTGGCCACGTTTTTCCGCTCGTTGCGAAAGATGGAGGAGTATTAAGGAGAGCAGGTCATACAGAAGCTGCCGTCGATTTAGCAAGGCTTTCTGGGTCAGCTCCAGCTGGAGTTATTTGTGAAATAATGAAAGAAGACGGTGAGATGGCACGTGTGCCGGATCTTATTGAGATTGCAAAAGAGTTTGATTTGAAAATGGTCACTATTAAAGATTTAATTCAGTACCGAAACCGCAAAGACGTTCTTGTGAAAAAAGAAGTGGAAATTGAACTTCCAACAGAATACGGCTCGTTCCGCGCTGTTGGATATTCAAATGTTCTCGATCAAAAAGAACATGTGGCACTTATTAAAGGGGAGATTCTCCCAGATCAGCCTACGCTTGTGCGCGTGCATTCTGAGTGCCTAACTGGGGACGTCTTCGGATCATTTCGATGCGATTGTGGCCCTCAACTACATGCGGCTCTATCTCAAATTGAGGAAGAAGGACACGGTGTACTGCTTTACATGCGACAGGAAGGAAGAGGGATAGGCCTTCTTAATAAAATGAAGGCATACAAACTACAAGAGCAGGGGTACGATACGGTTGAAGCGAATGAGAAGCTTGGTTTTAAACCTGATCTCAGAGATTATGGTATCGGCGCTCAAATTTTAAGGGATCTTGGAATCTCAAAAATGAATTTACTGACAAATAACCCGAGGAAAATTGCCGGATTAAAAGGCTACGGACTTGAGGTTGAAACTCGTATAGCACTGGAAATGCCATCACGTAAAGAAAATGAACGGTACTTAAAAACGAAGCATAGCAAGTTAGGACACATGCTTCACTTGTAAGATAAGAGTGAAATCGGGAGGCTATTTAATATGGGACAATTATTTGAAGGAAATTTGGTTGGATCTGGACTAAAAGTGGGTATTGTAGTAGGAAGGTTTAATGAATTTATTACCAGTAAACTTCTGGGGGGGGCTGAAGATGCTTTGCGCCGTCATGGATTAACTGATGAAAATATTGATATCGCCTGGGTTCCGGGAGCATTTGAAATTCCGTTCGCAGCCAAGAAAATGGTTGATACAGGACGTTACGATGCCGTTATTACGTTAGGGACTGTCATTCGCGGTGCAACCCCTCACTTTGATTATGTTTGTAGTGAAGTCTCGAAAGGGGTGGGGTCACTAGCGATGCAGTCTGGTGTTCCAGTCATTTTTGGAGTACTGACGACCAATACAATCGAGCAGGCTGTGGAACGTGCTGGTACTAAGGCAGGGAACAAAGGTTGGGATGCAGCAACGGCCGCAATTGAAATGGCCAATTTATCAAAATCATTTGAAGGTTGATTATCCAGACGTTTTTGGCTATGATGGGTATGGTGTTCAAAGAAAGGCGAAGGAGTTAAGTTTTTGAAGCCTGGAAGAAATCAAGAAAAGGTTGATTCGCATGTGTGTGTTGATTGCGATCATCATGCTCGCTGCGCTTGTCCGTAGATTGATCTGAACGTATTATACAGATAAGGAATAGTATAATAAACGGCCGAGCCAAGAACTACTTTAATGAGGGATAATCATGCTA